>JAZNDY010000023.1:0-2221 GCA_045588295.1 Acutalibacteraceae bacterium | reverse complement strand
CAGGTGATTGATTTACCTTATTTTATCATAACGGAGGTAACTAGCATGGCAAAATTAAGGGTTGCACTTATCGGCAACGGCGGTATCTGCCGCGGCTCACACGTTGAAAACTATTATGAGGATGACAGAGTAGAAGTTGTTGCTTTTTGCGATATTATTGAAGAGCGCGCAATTGAACTGAGGGATAAATATTATCCCAACGCGGCTGTGTATACAGACTATAAAGAGCTCCTGAAAGATGAAAGCATCGATGCCGTTGACATCTGCACACCTAACTATCTTCATTCCATAATCGCGGTTGATGCATTCAAGGCAGGCAAACACGTTTTATGCGAAAAACCTGATGCCATTGACGTTACGGAAGTTCTTAAAATGAAAAACGCTGCTGAGGAAGCAGGCAAGGTTCTTATGGTTATCAGAAACAACCGTTTTGCCACTGCCTCACAGTATGCAAAGAAATTTGTTGAAGCAGGCAGAATGGGCGAAATATATTGCGGACGTTGCGGCTGGCAAAGACGCAGAGGCATCCCCGGCAAAGGCGGTTGGTTCACAACAAAAGCACAGTCAGGCGGCGGCCCTCTTATTGACCTTGGCGTTCATATGATTGACCTTGCAGTGTGGCTTATGGGCAACCCCACCCCCATTGCCGTCAGCGCAAACACTTACACCAAGTTTGCTGACAACGAAACAAGCGATTCAGAAAACTCCAAGTTCGGCGATGCAAAATCACAGGGCACGTTTGACGTTGAAGACCTTGCAATGGGTATGATTCGCTTTGATAACGGCGCAGTGCTTCAGATTGAATTCAGCTGGGCATCAAACATAAAATCAGAAAACCGATTTGTTGAACTGCGCGGAACAAAAGCAGGTCTCAAGTGGAAAGAAAACGAGGTTGAATTCTTCACGGAAGAAGACGGCCAGCTTCTTGATATTGTTCCTGCAGGCAAAATGGACGGCAACGGACACAAGAAGAACATCAAAAACTTTGTTGACGTTCTCACAGAGGGAGCGGAACCCGTTTTCAAGCCTTCACAGGGCGTGGATATGATAAAAATCCTGTGTGCCATCTATGAGTCAGCAGAAAAAGGCAGAGAGGTTATTCTTTAATTAAATATGCAAAAACGCAGGGTCTTCCGATGGATGCCCTGCGTTTTTTATGGTGTAAATATGTGATTACTGTCAGTTAATAAGCCTTTTGTTGCCTAATACCTTGCAAGAGACCGTGGGTTCAAGGTCATACAAAAGCAAAAAGACAAAGTGTTCTTTGAACACCTTGTCTTTTTTGGTCCGAGTGGCGGGACTTGACTCGCGCCGCTGCGGCGGCTTGGTCGCTCGCGGTCACAACAGTCCACCGGACTGTTGCTCTGTGCCGCTCGTCCTTCAAGTCCCTACTGATAAAAAAATACAAGCCGCTCTGATGAACAGCTTGCATTTTTGGTCCGAGTGGCGGGACTTGAACCCACGGCCTCTTGGTCCCGAACCAAGCGCGATACCAAACTTCGCCACACCCGGATACTTCAAAGATTATATTACAACCTTGAATAAAAATCAAGTGTTTTTTATTATTTTTAAAAAAGAGTTATTTTTTAATACGGTATATTTTGCAAGCCTGAGTATTTTATCTGCGCAGAGATAATCTTCTGACAAAGACCGTTACAAAAGCCAACCGTTGTTTGCGGCAAAACACGCCGTAAAATGGAAGTAACCCTTGACTGATGTTTCTTTACACATTCAGCCAAGGGTTACTTCATTGAATTCTTGTTATCTAACATCTTTGGTTAACCTCTCTTTCTGCGCTATTGTTCAACCTTAAATTATTCAATTTTATATTTTGCATTCTTTAAGGTTGCGGTGGTTGAAAACTTTTGGTTTATCTTTTTATTTTAAACCTTGGTTTTCAGGATTTACCTTTTCATTGGTATCACCCTTTCCTTGACTATAATATAGCACAGGTTTTGCGCGTTTTCAAGACGGAGTATTTCACAAAGATAAACACAACATATTGTGTAATACGGAGAAATTGCGCTACACGAAGCACAATCTCGCCAAAACGTATTGACTTTATCCCCTGCCCTGTGTTATCATTAAGGTGTTGGGGCGATATTTTTGCCCCGTTTTTTTGTTTACAAACATTAAGGCTTGCAAAGGTTAAACCTATGCAAGCCTTTTTTATATTATGTTTCTTAAAATACCGAACATCAAAAATCCGACTGTCCAGACT
>JAZNDY010000022.1:0-3454 GCA_045588295.1 Acutalibacteraceae bacterium | reverse complement strand
ATAATAACTCACATTGAAAATTCATCAAAAAACGTTTTTGATAAAGACGGAGTGGATATAGACATTGCTTACAGCATACCCGGCGACCCCACGGCAGGCGACGTTACGGTTACGCTTGAGGCAGAAATAAACTTTTTCACTCCTGTTTTAAGTTCGGTTTTAGGCGAAACCAAAACATTAAACTCAACCGTAACGATGAAGGTTGAGTCATAGAAAGGTGCCGATGTTATGAAAAAAATATATCTTATAGCGGCGGTTGCCGCCCTTGCGGTAGGCGTTGCAACGTATTTGTTTGCATCGGAGCTGAAGGCAACAAAAACAGAGCCGCCGGTGGCGGAGGAAAAGCTTAAGGTTCTGGTTGCGGTTGAAGATATACCGCAAAACACAATTTTAACCGCAGATATGTTTGAAACGGTGAATATGCCCAAAAGTGCGGTAACCTACGGTACTGTCAGCGATGCTAACCAGGTTATCGGCTTTATGTCAACAGAAAAAATCCTTAAAGGCGAACAGGTTATGGCGCGCAAAATCGGCATAGTCGGCGGCGAAAAGGCACAGGGCAGGTTATCATATAAGCTTTCAAACGGCAAATATGCGGTAACGGTTTTGGTGGATGCACAAAACGCCATAGCCTATGCACTCAAAGAGGGCGATAAGGTTAACGTTTACAGCCGCCTTACACCGGAAGCTCCTGTTCTTGAAAAAGTTATGGTTCTGGCAATAGGCGATTACACTGCAAACGTTCAGCAAAACAGCGGCATTGAAATAATGTCTTATGCTTACGTAACGTTAGAGGTAACAAAGGAACAGATTCCGAAACTGATAAATGTTGAAGCTCCTGAAATATTGAGGCTGGTTCTTGTTTCGCACGCAGAGAGCTATGAGTTGGGTGCGGAAATGAGCAGCGTGCCTGTGGCGGAAAACGTTAACCCCGAGCCTGTAACAAACGAGGGTATGGGCGTTGTTACAGCTCCGCCGCCCACAACCGAAAAGTAAGAGAGGTGCGGATATGGAAAGAATTAATTTGCTTGTTTTGTCCGATAATCTCGATTTAAGAATAGAAGTCAAAAACCTTGTTGATGACGAAACTTTTGCCATCAGCGGCTATTCGGAATTCACGCCCGAGGGCAGAACAAAAATCATAAACAAATTCCCGGAGGTTGTGCTGTGCGCCGTCAGGGGCAACGTTCCCGAAACGGTTTTTGAATTTGTTCAGGATTTGCTTACGGCAATCAGAGGCACAATAGTTATTCTTGTTAACGATAACATCAGCATTGAGCTTGTCAACAAAGCGGCGCAATACGGCATACGCAAGGTTTTGCCGATTGACGGTATTGATTCAGCTGCTTTTTCAGAAAGCATTCTGACGGTTTACAGGCTTGAACAGCAGAGGGTACTTGACACTAACGAGGGCAAAAAGGTGCGCTGCAAAGCACTCGGTTTCTTTGGTGGCAAGGGCGGCACGGGCAAAACGACCGTTGCCATCGGCGTTGCGGCTCAGCTTGCAAAGGCAGGCAAAAGAGTTATGCTGCTTGACCTTGATCTGCAGTTTGGTGACGTGGCAATGGCTCTGGATATTGACAAAAATAATTCAATTGTTGACCTTGTGCAGGA
The DNA here is from genome assembly GCA_045588295.1 of Acutalibacteraceae bacterium. Taxonomy (GTDB): domain Bacteria; phylum Bacillota; class Clostridia; order Oscillospirales; family Acutalibacteraceae; genus CAG-177. The sequence goes on along the minus strand of JAZNDY010000022.1, from coordinate 1,840 downwards.
CAGAGGTGGCATAACGATTGAAAACATAAACGGCTTTGCCGTTGAACACAGCACGGGCATCAGCGTGCTCTGCGCGCCCAAAAGCTCTGAACTTGCAGAGTTTGTTGAAGCAAAGCATATTGAAAAGATAATCGATATTATGCGACCTTATTATGAATACATAATCATCGATTTGCCTGCATCGTTTAACGACCCGACTGTTACCGCTCTTGAAAACTGTGAAGAAATCTTTCTTGTTTATAACAACGAGATGCTTTCGCTCAACAACGCAAAAATCTGCTATTGCATTCTTGACCAGCTTCATCAGAGAGAAAAAATCAGGTTCATAATCAACAGATATGAAAAGGGGCTTGTGAAGCCTGACGATTTTGAAGAGATGTTTCAGACAAGGATGTTCGGCATCATTCCTGCAGATTATGCGGCGGCAACAGCAAGCATAAACAAGGGCGTTGCCGTTACGGCGGCAGGTCTTAAATCGCCGATGGCAAAGGGAATTGCCGATGCGGCAGAAAAAATCATAAAAAACCACACGGGCATTGTTCCGCTGGAAACGAAAGCAAAAAAGAAGGGTGGATTATTCACCTTTAAAAAGTGAGGCTTAGATTATGGGACTTTTAGACAGAATAGACGGTCAGAAAAAACAAAATAACCTTCAGCCGCTCAACGAAGATACGGCGGCAAAAAAAGAGACCGCAGAAATCATAGAAGACCCTTATCTTGAAGTTAAAAGAAAAATACATTCCGCAATCATCGACGATATGAACAAAAGCGGCAAAATCATAACTGACCGCGAAGCGATGTATAAAATAGTTGATGACAGGGTTAATGACGATGAGTTTATGATTCCCAGAATCGACAGGGTCAAGGTGGCAACCGACCTGTTTAACGATATTATGGGATACGGCCCGATTGAAGTGCTTGTGCAGGACCCTAATTACAGCGAAATTATGGTTAACGGCTATGACAAGGTTTACGTTGAAGATAAGGGCAAACTCAAGCTCACGGATATAAAGTTCAGGGACGAAGAACACCTGATGAACGTTATCAACCGCATTGTTTCAAACGTTGGCAGACACGTTGACGAAGCAAGCCCTATGGTTGACGCAAGACTTGCAGACGGTTCCCGTGTTAACGCAATCATACCGCCGCTTTCGCTTGTGGGCCCCGTGCTTACAATCAGAAAATTCGGCAAAAAGCCGATAACGGCGCAGCAGCTTCTGCAGTTCGGTTCGCTCACACCCGATATGCTCCGCTTTCTTGAGGCTTGCGTTAAAGGCAAGCTGAACATTGTTGTTGCAGGCGGCACGGGCAGCGGCAAAACGACCTTGCTCAACGTTCTTTCGTCATACATACCCGAGGACGAAAGAATTGTTACCATTGAAGATGCGGCTGAAGTTCAGCTTAAGCAGGAACACGTTATAACGCTTGAGGCAAGACCCGCAAACCTTGAGGGCAAGGGTGCGGTAACAATCAGAAACCTTGTTAAAAACGCCCTGCGAATGAGACCGGACAGAATCATCGTCGGTGAAGTTCGTTCAGAAGAAACGCTTGATATGCTTCAGGCGATGAACACGGGTCACGACGGCTCGCTCACAACAACCCACGCAAACTCACCCAGAGATACCGTTTCAAGACTTGAAACAATGGTGCTTATGAGTGGTATGGAGCTTCCGCTGAAGGCTATCAGAGACCAGGTTTCTTCTGCGATTGACCTTATTGTTCAGCAGAGCCGTCTGCGTGACGGAACAAGAAAAATCACCTCCATAACCGAGGTTGTGGGTATGGAAGGCGAAGTTGTAAGTATGCAGGATATATTTGTTTATGAAACCGACGGCACGGT
>JAZNDY010000021.1:0-2346 GCA_045588295.1 Acutalibacteraceae bacterium | reverse complement strand
ACTTAAAAGGTTGCACCCGAAGTTTCGTTCAAAAACTCCACCCAGCTCAACGGCATTTACTGGATTGCATTGCGTGACGGCAAAAACGGTTTTGCATTTATGAACAGAGGCTGTATGGGCTCTGCCGTAAACGGCAACCGTGTGAGCATTCCGCTTGCATATTCAAACTCATATATGTGCGGCACTAAAATTCTTGACGGTGTTTATGACGATGAGTTTGCACTTTTGCCTTTCGGTGCAGAAATGAGCGATGCACAGCTTCACAGAAACGCAGTTTCATATGCATATCAGCCCACGGTTATAAACGTTGCAAAGGGCAACGGCGAGTTGAGCTCACTCGGTTATGCCGACCTGCAGACAGACGGCGGCGAGGTTATCCTGACAACCCTCTACCCCGAAAACGGCAATCTGCTTGCCCGTTTCTGCAACTATTCCGACGAGCCTGCAACCGCAGTATTCAAAACGGCAGTCGGCAACGTCAGCGCAGAAACCGACCTGCTCGGCAACGAAACCGCCGCTGTAACAGGCGGCAAACTCACTTTCCGCCCGTGGGAAATCAAAACGGTTAAAATTACTCTTTAAAATCAATAAAGCTGCCACACTTCGGTGTGACAGCTTTTTCTTTTTGATATTAACTTATTATTCATCCTCTTCGGGAGTTTCCTCTGCATAGTCGGGATTATACGCAACAAGCTCGGGGATGTCTTCATACGCCGTTTCTGTAAATTCGGCTTTATCTATATTCTTCAGTTCAATAACGCCGACAACACCCGTTTCTTCTTCGTCGAGAAGCTTTTTGCCCTTGGCGAGCTTGTTTTCGATGTTCTTTTCACTGCCGAGCCTCAGTACAACACGCTCGTTGCAGATTAAATAAACGCTGTCACCGTCAAAGCCGATAAGGTTTACGTTTTCAAGAGCGCTGTCTGTTACAGCTTCATAAACGGTTCTGATTTTCTTATAAGCCGCATCGGTTGTTCCCTCATCGCCGAATTTCAGAAAGCTGCCTGTGGTTGTTTCTTCGGCAACCAGACCGTCAACGGGGATAACTCCGTCAGGTGCGGTTGATGCAAAGTCAATAACCTTAAACGCTTTGTTGGTTATTGCATAAGAACCGTTTTTGCATTCAACGGCATAATGAGCAACCTCCGAATCCTGTTCCTTATTCAGAATATAGGTTTCATATTCATCAAATTCAGGGATATCCTTGATATCGGCAGGCTTAAAGAACGCCTTTTTTGCAATGGTGAGGTTGATTATGCCGTATTGAACCCCCTCAAGCTTATCCTGGCTTCTGACAGCATTCATACCAAGCTCGATTTTTTTATCGGCATCGGAGCTGTCGCCAAGGCGCATAACAATGCGCTCCTGATAGATGATATAAACGTTGCTTCTTGACCTGATATTGATAAAGTTTACGTCTTCAACCTGTTCATCTGCTATTGCATCGGCAATGTTTTTGATGAGAATGAGCGTTGCATCGCTTTTTTTGGAATCGTCAACAAAACTGAGTTTCTGACCGGGCTCTGCCTTTTTGGGCGTTGCGCCTATAATCGGCACCACTCCGTCAGGGATAACGCCTGAAATTTCAAGCACCTTGAAATCACGGTTGGTTATTGCATAGATGCCCTCTGATTTTTCAACCGCATAAGCCTTATCGGTTGAAGCGAGCCTGATGATTATTTTATTTGGTAATTTTCTTGTGAGCTTGACGTTGACTGCATAAGGAAGCTCGGTTTCAATGCTTGTTTTTGCTTCGTCAAGGTCGGCAAACAGCCAGCTTTTGCCCTTTTCTATTCCGCTTGCCTCAACAATTTCTTTGTGAGTGTAAAGCGTTTCGCCTTCAACAATAAAATGCTTCACTCTCAACACCGCGCTTAAAACAACCACACTCACAAGCACCAGAAAAACAGACGCAAAACCGCCGATTACGATTGCGAGCCTGAATCTTCTTTTTCTTTTAAGTTTTTTTACCCTTTCACGGCGTTCCTCGGGCGTGAGTCTGCCGCCGTTTATGTCTTCTCTGTCCATTTTTACTCCTGCAGGCTGCGCACTCTTTTTATATCCGCACCAAGTGCGGCAAAGGTTTCTTCAAAAGCTTCGCAGCCTCTGTCTATATGATGAATATTTTCAATAACCGTTTGACCCTGTGCCCCCATTGCCGCAACGGCAAGGGCACTGCCCCCTCTTAAATCACACGCTGTTACCTTTGCGCCGTGAAGGTTTTTAACGCCCTCAACAACCGCAACGCAACAGTCTTCAACTCTGATATCCGCGCCCATTTTAATCAACTCGGGCACGTGCCTGAATCTGTTTTCAAAAATTTTTTCGCTTATAACGCTTGTGCCG
>JAZNDY010000020.1:0-6974 GCA_045588295.1 Acutalibacteraceae bacterium | reverse complement strand
TAAACCTTCAACGCCCCTTCCAGGGGCTAAGCCTGTATCAACCCCTTTTAGGGGTTAGTCAAACCACCGGTTCAACCGGTGGTTTGTGATTATCTTATGATGAGCCACAAAACAACGTTTGCGGCAAGGAATATAACGTTGACCGCCGTGAAGAAAAGCATATATCTGCCGGTTTTTACGTTTTCTTTGGCTGCAAGCTTGAATGAAATAAGGCTTGCCATTGATGCAATTATCGTGCCCAGACCGCCAAGGTTGACGCCAACAAGCAAATCCTTTGCATTGCCCGTAAATTTTGAAAGCAGCAACGCCGCAGGCACGTTTGAAAACACCTGGCTTGCCGCAACGCCTGCCATAACCTCGTTGCCGGCAACAATCCTTTCAAGAAAACTGCTGATAACCTTAATATTGCCGAGGTTGCCGATAAAAATAAACAGAAAAACAAAGGTCAGCAAAAGGCTGTAATCCACCTTGAGCATTGTTTTGCTGTCAAAAATCAGCACCGCCAAAGTAACGAAAAGCGTTAACGGATAAGGGATTGCATCAAAAACAGAAAGCAAAGAAACGGTGAACAGAATGGCATAAGCCATTGTTCTGACCGTCGGCAACTTTTTGCTCTGCTCCGTTGCAGTGTTTTCTGTTTTTTCTTTGCCCATAAACAAAGCAAACAAAACAACAAGCACAAGCGACAGCGCGGTGTAAGGCAAAACTGCCGAAACAAAATCCCATATCTTCATATTGTAAGCAGAAAAAAGATAAAGATTCTGCGGATTGCCGATAGGCGTGAGCATACTGCCAAGGTTTGCCGCCACCGTTTCAAGCACCACAATCGGTATAAGCTTTTGCTTTTTGTCTGAAAGCCTGAGTGTTTCCACCGTAAGCGGCACAAAGGTTATCAGCGCAACGTCGTTTGTGATAAGCATTGCCGAAAAAAAGCAAAGAAGCCCGAAAACAAGAGCCAACGCTCTGACGGAGCGTACTCCCTTAAGCAGTTTTTCCGCAAACATCCGAAACACACCGAGTCTGCCGAAACCTGCCATAACCGCCATAAGGCAAAAAAGAAGCACCAGAGTGCGAAAATCAATATAATCAACGTATTCTGCGCTCGGTTTAACAATAAAAGCAGAGCAGACAGCCAGAAAAAACGAGATTATCAGCACCGGTTCGCTTTTTACAAATTTTTTAACTTTTTCCATAGTATTTTACCGCACAGCCGAAAACATCGGCTCTGTTATTCAGAATAATCTTTATTTCAAAATTCAAGGGGCATACCGAGGTACGCCCCTTAATTTATTCCTTTTGCCTTACTGTTTATCAGGTTGTTTCAAGGTTATACTGATAAACAAATGCTGCGCCCTTGCCGTCTGAGCCCTTTACGCTTGCGTTTGCAAAGCTGCCGTTGCCTGAATTGGTGTAACCGCAGATATAAACGGTTTTGCCGTTTGAGCAAATGCCTCTTGCGTTGTCGCTTGCACTGCCGCCGAATGACGAAACAGTCTGAAGGTCACCGTAAGCAGTGATGATATATACGAACGAATCTGATTCGCCGCTGTTCTTGAGAGCAAAGTCTCTGTTTGTTGAGTTTGTGTAACCTGAAAGAGCATAGCCGCCGGGAACAGCGGTGATATCCGTAACGATATCGTTCTGGAAACCGATAAGAGGTGTCATCCACTTCTGCTTACCGTCTGCACCAACCTTGATAATCATACCGTCAAAAGTACCCTGGTTGCCGCCGTTATAGATGTCTGCAAAAGTGCCTGCGTTTGCGCCGTTGGGACCTGATGCATACTGACCTGCGATAACGCAACCGTCATTTGCCGCGATAACGGCATAAAGCTGGGTTCTGCCTGCGCCGTAGTAGCAGTTTTTCCACTGAATTGCGCCTGAGCTGTTAAGCTTCATAAGAACGGTTGTTTCAAGACCCTTCTTTGTGCCTGTGATTCCTGCAAATTCGCCGTCATCCGATACGGTTTCAATTGTTGCATAAACGTCACCGTTAGGTGCAACCGCGATATTTTTAACTGCTGAGTGAAGCGTTGAGGAAAGAGCGTTAGTCCATTTGGTGTTACCCTTTGCGTCAAGCTTCATAACAAAAGCCTTATATTTCATTGTGCCGACTCCGCTTAAATCGCCGTCAACAGAAGCACTCTTGCCGCCGATGATGAAGCCGCCGTCAGACGTGGGAGCAACACCGTAAACCATATCGGCATCACTGCCACCGATCATTTTGATAAACTCTCTCTTGCCGCTTGCCGAATACTTAACAACAAAGCCTTCAACAGAGCCCTTGAGCTTGAAGTGTGCGTCTGTAACGCCGTCAATCTTTGTGCCGCTTGTGTAGCCGACTGCAACGATACTGCCGTCTTTAAGCACTGTAACGTTTTCAAGCTGACAGATTTTATCTGAATTTATTGTGTCCTTCCATGCAACGGAGCCGTCTTTGTTATACTTAACCGTTATTGCACCGAAGCCTGTTGACTTGCCGTCACCGCCGACTGAAACCTTTGCACCGACTGCAACGGTGGCGCCGTCATTGGTTGCAGCGTTGTTTGTGAAAACGTGGTGAGAAGCATCACCGAAAGTTGAAAGCCAGCCGGCCTTTGCAATCTGAGTTTTGGGAAGAGTTGTGCCCATGGGAGCTACGTTGCCGACTGTGGGCGGATTATATGAGGGAATTTCAACTCTGATTGTTGTTTTGTAAGAATCTGCATTGTTGTTGGGAGCCTGAGTAACAACGATGGGGGGCTTTGTAACCATAACCTTTGTTGTTGCAGGCACGCGTGAAACAAGCTCAACCGCGCCGTTATCCTTGTTTGTTACAACCTGAAGGTTGTTTGAGGCTGCAATCTGCTCAAGCTTTTCAAGCTCTTCTTTTGAAAGGTTGCTCGGGTCTTTAACGCCTGCCTGAGTAAGGAGGCTGTTAACAAGTTCTGAGGGAGCCTGCTCATCCTGTGACTCATAGATGTTAAGCTTGCCGCCTTCTTCTTCAACTATGTAACCCTTATCTGTTGCAAGGTCTTTGACTGCTTCTTTCTGAGTTTCGTTAAGCGTTTCAAGCTTTTCCTGAAGAACTGCCGAGCTTTCACCCTTAAGGTCCTCACCGAGAACCTCTTCAAGAATCTCAGCAAGCTCAACGTCAGCTATGAACACCTTTGAATATGAGGGTTCGGGCGGAACTTCGTGAATAATTGTTCCTCCCTGATTGGCTGTTGTTTTATTGCCGTCTTTATCCTTGGAATCACAAGCAACAAAAAGAGACGCAATAAGAACAACACACATCATTATACATAAAAATGCGCTGCTTTTCTTTTTCATTAGGAATCCTCCCCTGATAAATCACAGGCTTTTGCCTGTTTTGTAATGATATGCTAACATAAAAAAACATTAAAATCAACCGTTTTTATGCTTATATTAAAAAATTCATATTTGATTAAAAGTTTATATTTATTTTTACGCTGATTTGTTATATAATCAAAACAGAATTCACGCACCGAGGTGAAGTTATGACAAAAAAAGAAAAAGCCCTGCTTGCAGTGCAGGTGCTCAAAGAAAAATATCCTGACAGCCTTTGCTCACTCAACGCAGAAAATCCGCTTCAGCTTATCATCGCAACCCGTCTTTCCGCTCAATGCACCGATGCAAGAGTCAACCTTGTCACGCCTGAGCTTTTTGCAAAATACAAAACGGTTGAGGATTTTGCAAATGCCGACGTTGCGGATATTGAAAGAATCGTGCACTCCTGCGGATTCTTCAGAGCAAAAGCAAAAGACATTGTGGGTATGTGCCAAAAAATGATAAGTGATTTCGGCGGTCAAGTGCCCTCAACAATTGAAGAGCTTACTTCGTTGCCCGGCGTTGGCAGAAAAACAGCCAACCTCATTATGGGCGACGTTTACGGCAAGCCTGCCGTTGTGGCAGACACACATCTGATAAGAATTTCAAATCTGCTCGGTCTTGTTTCAACCAAAGACCCTTTTAAGGTTGAAATGCAGCTTCGCGAGCTTCTTCCGCCTGAAGAAAGCAACGATTTCTGCCACAGATGCGTGCTTCACGGCAGAGACACCTGTGTTTCAGGCAGACCGCGATGCAATGAATGCAGAATGAGTGCCTTCTGCTCATTCGCAAAGTCAAAAATAGGTTGATGCAAGAAATATTGCTCCGCTGAGCGCCGCGCCGATAAACGCGGAAGCACCCATATTCAGGGCGATTCGCAGCCTGCTTTTTCTCAGCCTTGTTGCAGGCGGCATACCTGCACTCTGAGCAATAACGGTTGCCCTTTCTTTCAGGTCGCCCTCGCTGACTGCCGAATATTCAGGTTTTATAAAAAACAAAACCCTTTCAAAATATTCGCACTGCGTTTCCGTTATTTCCACAACCTGCCTGTTTACCCCTTTTATCATTTTTGCCTCTCTCCCTTTCCGTAACGGTTTACCTTGTTATTTTTGGCTGCCTGTTGCTCATTTATACCAAGTTATTGAACAGGTTTTGTGCCGTTTTTGCGCAAAAACGTGTAAACTGTTTTATACGCCTTGTATAATTCACGTTTTCCGTCAAAAATGTGGAAAACCGTGTGGAAAAGGTGAATAACCAAAGGGTAAAACCCTGTTTTATCAACAAAAACGTGTGTGGATAACTTTTATTTTTCTTTTTTAGCATATACGTTCGGTTGTACAATCTTTACATTTTGCTGAAAAATGTCATAAATTTTTAGTCAAAACGGGGAAAAAGTTTGAATTATATTACAAATTGGAGAATTTCTGATGAGTGTTGATTACATAAAAAAATCCGCCTGCATCTCCGTTGAGCGAAACTGCTTTGACGCTATGCTGAGTGTTGATTGCGGTCAGTCTTTCCGCTGGAAAAAAACAGGCGAAAACGAAGTCAGCGGTGTTGCCTTCGGCAAAGCGCTGACATTCAGCCAGACTCCCGAAACCGTAACTTTTTACGGTGTTGACGGCGATGATTTTGAAAAAATATGGGTGCCGTATTTTGACCTTGAGCGTGATTACGGCGCAATCTGCAAACGGTTTGAAAGCGATTTTTATCTGAAAAACGCCGTTAACGAATGCCCCGGCATAAGAATTCTTAAGCAAGACCCGTGGGAAGCACTTTGCTCTTTTATTATTTCGCAAAACAACAATATTCCGCGCATAAAAGGCATTGTTGAGCGCCTTTGCGCCACCCTGGGCAAGCCTGTTGACAGCGAAAATTTTGCCTTTCCGTCTGCTGAAAAAATAGCGTCGGCAGGCATTGATGCTCTTGCTCCTTTGCGCGCAGGTTTCAGAGCAAAATACATTATCGACGCTGCCGAAAAAGTTGCTTCGGGCGAGATTGATTTTCAGAAAATCTATGATTCTCCGCTTGATGACGGCAGAGATGAGCTGATAAGAATAAAAGGCGTGGGCGAAAAAGTTGCTCAGTGTGCTCTGCTTTACGGCTTCGGCAAAGTTGACGCTTTCCCCGTTGACGTGTGGGTAAAACGCATTATGGCAGAGCTTTATCCTGACGGTCTGCCCGAATGCACCAACGGTGTGCGTGGCATTGCCCAGCAATATCTTTTTCATTGGTACAGAACAAAATAAATTAAGGCTTGCAACGGTATTTTCGCCGATGCAAGCCTGTTTTTTTATTAAGTTAAACTGCAGTAACAAAGCTTTCAATAAGCTTTGCGGCGCTTGCCGCCGCCATAGGCAGAAATTCACCGTAATCCATATGTGAGCTGCCGTCGGCACAGTCAGAAACAGCTCTCACAACGCCGAAGGGCACACCGTTTGTGTAGCAGACCTGCGCAATGCTTGCTCCTTCCATTTCACAGACAACGGCATCAAAATTGCTCCTGATGAAATCTTTTTTTGCTGCGTCGGCAATAAACTGGTCACCCGAAGCAATAACGCCTTTGAGCGCTTTTATTCCGTCAAGCTTTTCAACGCAGGCAACAAGAGTTTCAACAACCTTTTCGTCGCAGGGAATGTTGATGACGTTTATGCCCGAAATAAAACCTACGGGGTCACCCAGCGGTGAAGTATCCATATCGTGCTGCACAAGGCTTTCTGCAACAGCGATATCACCGATGGCGAGCTTTTCGCTGAGGCTGCCGCCAACACCCGTGTTGATAATTCTGTCAGGTGCAAACTTAAGAATCATTGCCTGTGCGCACATTGCCGCCGCAACCTTGCCTATGCCGCAAACAGCGGTAACAACCTCTTTGCCGTGAAGTGTGCCGCTGATATATTCAACGCCGCCTATAATCTCGCTGTGCCTGTTTTCCATAAGCGACCTGATGGTTTCAACCTCTATTCGCATCGCTCCGATAATACCTGTCATAAAAAAACACCTCCGTGATGCATTGCCTGAATATATTAACACACTTTCAGGCAAATGGCAACACGGAGTTATTGTTTATAACGCTTTAATTTTCAGATTACAGAAGTCCCATATAGGTGTCGGTATCAACAAACAGAGCGATTACGGGCGAAGCCACAAATTCACCGACTCCGACTGCCAGACACAACACGCCTACAGGCAGACCGCCAAGCGCCAGCGCAACACCTACCGGATAAAAAACCAACATCATAACAGGGCTGCATACTGCGCCGCCCATAAACAGACCGCCAAGCAAAACGTTGCGCCCTGCGCCCTGCAACACGTGCTTAAGAACTTCAAAATAAGTGTCCTCATCGTCGATGATTATAACGTCTGAATCACCGAAATCAGGAACTTCAATTTCGGGATTTTCAGCTTCAGGCGTTTCGCTTTCAGGCTCTCCGTCTGTGTTTTCACCGTCAGGATTTTCTTCGGGCTGTTTTTGCGTGTCGCCTTCCTCTGCAGGGATTTCGGGTTCAGTTTCTTCCTCTTCCGTTTCGGTAAAAATTTCTTCCTCAACCGTGTTTTCCTCGGCAGAAATTATGTCCTGCTCCGTTTCTGTTGCGGCTGATTCTGCATTAACAAAAAATGAAGCCATCGCCGCGATTTCGGGG
>JAZNDY010000019.1:0-2583 GCA_045588295.1 Acutalibacteraceae bacterium | reverse complement strand
CGCAATACTGATTATTTCAAGGCTGTCGCCCTGACGGATGCCGAATTTTTCAGCGGCACCTGCCTTCATTTCAATTACGCTTTTGGACTGCTTCACCGTTTTGCAGATTCTGCCCGGCTGTACGTTTTCGTCAACCGCAACTATCCTGTTATCTTTATCAAGGTAGATTACGTCGAGCGCAAAGCGCATATTGAGCATATGAATCTGGTTGCACGGCGTTATATGCAAAGCGTAATTATCTTCTATTTCTTTAACGAACATCAGCCCCTTGAAGCGAGTGAAAAAGTTATCTGCTCTTCGGGCATTGTCCGTAATTATCTGCGAATTCTTCTTTATTATTATTTTCTTCATATTATATAAATTAAAACGTTTCGATTATGTTCAGTACGGTCGGACCCATCAGAATTATGAAAACGACAGGGAAGATGAACAGGAGCATGGGCAGCAGCATTTTGATTGATGCCTTCATACCCTTTTCCTTTGCCTGCTGACTGCGCTCAATTCGAAGCTGCTCGGACTGGGCACGCATTACGTTATTTATCGGGATACCGAGCTGTTCAGCCTGAACGAGTGCCGAGGCAAAGGTTTTGAGCTCGTCAAGGTTAGTTGCATCGCAAAGATTCTGCAGGGCTTCACGGCGTGTTCTGCCCATCTGAATTTCACGGTAAACCACCATCAGCTCATCAATAAACGGCCCGCGCAATTTTTGCGAAACCTTAAGCAAAGCCGCATCAAAGCCAAGACCGGCCTCAATGCATACGCAAAGCATATCCATCGCATCGGGAAGCTGCTTTTTTATGCCTTTCTGGTGGGCAGAAACCCTTGAACGCAGATAGAGCGTCGGACCCATCATTCCGATCAAAACGCAGATTGCAAGCACAAGGAATTTTATCAGCGGTATAACGTCAATCACAATCACCACAACAACCGCCGTGAAAACCGTGCCGATCAAAAAAGCCTGCTTGATAAACTGAAAATCTGCAGGGTCCATAAACATACCTGCCAGGCGAAGCTGCTTGCGGATAGCTTCAAGCGTTTTTGTCTGATTCTGCTTTTTTCTTTTCGGAGCGAATCTGCCGAGTTTTTCTGAAAGTTTTTTTATGCCTTTGCCAATGAATCTGTCATAAAACGAGAGTTCAAGCTCCTCATAAACAGGTTGCGCCACGGAGTTGTTTATTCTGTCGATTCTGTTTTTCTTTCTGTCAATCTTTTTACCTATCGGCGTTGCTATTATAATTGTGAGAAAGAACGCAAAAACCGAACAAGCTATAACAAGTATTTCCACAAGCTCACCTCCGCATCAATATTCTACAGTGACTACCTTTCTTATTGCAAAAAATCCTATTATCTCCATCACAACGGAAACAACCAGCATAATTTTGCCCGTTGACGTTGTGAAAAACGTTGACATATATTCAGGATTGATAACCATAAGAATTGCCGCAATACATATCGGCAACGCGCCTATAATCATACCTGACATTCTGCCCTGCGCCGTTATGGAGCTGATTTCACCTTTAATCTGAATTCTGTCTTTGATTGTTTTTGATATGGTTGTGAGTATTTCCGAAAGGTTGCCGCCCGTTGTGCGCTGAATAAGCACAGCGGAAACAACCAGCATCAGGTCGGGACTTTTCACTCTTTCAGCCATATTGTTAAGCGCTTCCTCCATGGTTGCGCCGTATCTTATCTCGTTGCACACTCTGCCGAATTCAATGCCGATGGGTGCAGGCATATCATTTGCCACGTTTTCCATTGTCTGCTCAAATGAAAAACCTGATTTCAGACCGTTGCAAATCATAATCAGCGTGTCGCCAAGCTGGCTTTCAAAAGCTTTTATGCGCCTGCCTTTTTTGATTTTGATAAACACTATCGGCAAAATCGCACCAACCGCCGCAAGCGTTGCAGACGGCATAAGACCTGCGTTAAACAAAGCTGCCAGAGCCGCCGGAATAACTGTAACGCCGAACCATATCATACTGAATTCTTCGGGCTTCATCATAATGCCTGCCAAAACAAGCTCGTTGAATATGGCGTCCATGATCTTTTTGCGCTTAACCGATTGCTTGCCGCCGTTGCCCATGGCTCTTGTAACAATAGAGGATTTGCGCTCTTTTTTCTTTGCCTGAATCTGGAGGGTAAGGCCGCTTTTTTTGCTGGCGATTCTGTTCATTCTTTTTTGAACTCTGCGCCTGCCCTCGGTGGCTGTGCCCAGAATGCTCAGCCAGAGAAAGAAACTGAAAGCACCGAAGGTGACGGAGAGAATCGTTATGCTAATCTGTAAACCATTCATTTCTGACTGTCACTCCGTTTCCTCTGATTTTTTCGATGCAGTGCGGTTTAACACCTGTTGCACGGAATCTGCCGACGAATTTGCCTGCCGTATCCACCGTGCCGTCGGTTTCATAAACAAAAATATCCTGCATGCTTACCACGTCGCCCTCCATGCCGATTATCTCGGTTATGGAGGTTATTTTTCTTGTGCCGTCACGCAAACGGCTTTGCTGAACAATAATATCAATTGCCGAAGAAATCTGGTCCCTTATCGCTTTAAGGGGCAGCTCCATTCCGCTCATAAGCACC
>JAZNDY010000018.1:0-10632 GCA_045588295.1 Acutalibacteraceae bacterium | reverse complement strand
GGCGGTGAACCGCTTCTTCAGGGTCAGGAAGTAACGCTCACCGTAAGTAACGGTATTCCGCCTTCAGCTGAAGCAACAATTACCATAAATCTTCCTTCAAAGGGTTCAAAAGGCACTCTTGAGGTATATGTCAACAGCGAGCTTGTTAAGGAAGCCACTCTGCTTCTTGACGGCAGTTCATATGACCTTAAAGTTGTTGGCAGCGGCGAAAGCAGACTTGTTAAAATACGTTTCGATAACAGGGACTATTATTCCTGCATAGTTAACTTCAATGCAACACCTCCCACGGTAACAAGCGGTTCTTATGCAAGCCTTATCAGCAGCAGCTCGGGCAAAATCCCGAATGTTGTCGGTATGAGCAAGGATTCAGCGGTCAGAGCTCTCAATAACGCAGGTTTCTGGAATATTGAATTCACTTATACCATAGTCACAGACCCTGCCCGTGAAGGCACGGTGCTTTCACAGAACCCCACTCCTCCTGCTCAAAGCTCAATTATTGCACCCAGCTATTCACATGACCAGAAAATTGTTCTTGAAATAGCTGAGTTGGAAGGTATTTTGGCTTGAGCAAATCAGACGGAATTATTTTAAAAGGCATTGGCGGCTTCTATTATGTTGAAGCTGCCGGTGCGGTATATGAATGCAAAGCGAGAGGCGCTTTCAGAAAATCAGGCATCAAACCCCTTGCGGGTGACAGAGTTGAAATCAGCATAAACGATAAAGCCGAAAATACAATTGATGTTATCAAAGAGAGAACAAGCCTTATGCTTCGTCCTCCCGTTGCCAATATTGACAGGCTTTTTATAGTTGCTTCGGCAAAAGAGCCTAACCCTGTTATGCTGATTATTGACCGGTTGACCGCAATTGCTGTCAGCCGCGGTATTGAGCCGATTATAGTGTTTACCAAGAGTGACCTTGCTCCCGTTGATGAATACGTTGCTGTTTATCGCAACGCGGGCATCAAAACAATTGCCGTTTCTTCGGTGAGCGGCGAGGGCGTTGACGAGGTTAAAAACGAGCTTAAAAACCATATCAGTGCCTTTTGCGGCAACAGCGGTGTGGGCAAATCAACTTTGCTTAACGCTATCGACCCGTCTCTTGCTCTCAAAACCGCAGAAATAAGCGATAAACTCGGCAGAGGCAGACACACAACGCGTCAGAGCGAGCTTTTTAAGGTTGAGGGCGGTTATGTTGCTGACACACCCGGTTTTTCTTCTCTTGAGCTTGAAGAAACAGAGGTTATATTAAAAGACGATTTACCTTATGCTTTTCCTGAATTTGAGCAGTATATCGGTCAGTGCAAATTCACGTCCTGCCTTCACGTTAAGGATAAGGGCTGCAGAATTTTGCAGGCGGTTGAAAACGGAGATATTCCCAAAAGCCGCCACGAGAGCTACTGTGTTATGATGGAGCAAGCAAAGGAAATCAAAGAGTGGGAACTTGCAAAATTAAAGAATAAAAGTAACGAAAATCTTCGCCGTTGATTATACTGTATTGAGCAAAGGCTCAGGCTTGTTGCCGCAAAACAGTATGATCGGCGGTGATTTTTTTATGAGATGCTGTGACCCGCGAAGCACTGCCTGTATTTCGTTTGCCGCAGGGATGCTTGTTGCTGCGTTGTTTCCATATACAATAGCTGTTGTGATTATTGCCGCCGTGCTGATTATCGCAGGGCTGAGCCTTGGCAGATATTGACGGAAAGGGAGCTGACATATGAAAGTTGTTGTTTTACGCAGTCCCAAAATCCTCAGCGGTATTCTGGGGCTGATTTTCGGAATAAAAAAGCAAAAAGAAATAACATAAGCGTAAAAAAACAGGCTTGCAAAGGTTTTAACCGATGCAAGCCTGTTGCTGTTTAATTGTTACGCTTTGTATGGCAAACTTTGATTAATATTCAACGGTGCCTTCAAAAACGAGTTTTGTTGTGCCGGTGAGGAGCACACCATCATCTGTGTAGTTAACAATGAGGTCGCCGCCCTTAACTTTAACGGTGATGTCGGTGTTCTTCTTGCAGTAACCGTTTTCAACTGCTGCCACAACAGCTGCGCAAGCACCTGTGCCGCAAGCAAGAGTTTCGCCGTTGCCTCTTTCCCATACTCTCATCTTAAGTGTGGTTTCATTAACAACTCTTACAAATTCCGTGTTGACTCTGTGAGCAAAGATTGAGGCTTTTTCAAATCTGGGGCCAATCTTTTCAATCTCAATGTTATCAACTCTGGGGCAGAATACAACGCAGTGGGGGTTGCCCATTGAAACGCATGTGATGTTATAATCTTCACCGCCGAGGATTATGGGATAATCGACAAACTTATCAACACCGTTTGTGCTTGTAACAGCATTTGTGAGTTCAGCCTTGCCCATATTTGCGCATACTGAACTTACCTTGCCGTTCATAACGTAAAGCTCAACGCTCTTGATTCCGCTTGCAGTTTCAATCGTTACGGTTTCTGTGTCAACAAAGCCGTTGTCATAAACATACTTTGCTACAGAACGCATTGCGTTACCGCCCATCTTACCTTCACTGCCGTCAAGGTTGAACACTCTCATCTTAACCTGAGCAACGTCAGATTTTTCAATAAGAATAATGCCGTCGCTGCCAATGCCGTGGTTGCGGTCACAAAGGTCAACGCAAAGGCTTTCGGGGCAGGTGATGGAATTGTCGAAGTTTTCGAGCAGGATGTGGTCGTTGCCTGAGGCATCCATCTTAACAAACTTAAGTGTGCTTCTTTCTGCACGCATATTGTTGATATCAACAAGCTCAGTGTTCTGCTGGTTGAAGTGGCTGGCGATGATGTCTGCAAGTGCGTTTGCTGTGTCAAGCGAAGTGATGCAGGCAATTGAAAGCTGGATAGCTCTTCTGTGAAGGGCAATATAATCGTTCATTGCGGAGCCGTAGTTAGCGCCTGTGTAAACAACGTAGTTAATCTTGCCTGTTTCAAGGAGCTTAAACATATCGTCGCCCTCGCTGAAACCCTTAACAACGTCAACGTCAATGCCGAGGTGTGAAATAGCTTCTGCGGTTTCGGGTGTTGCATAAATCTTAATCTTAAGGTCATCAAGTTTCTTTGCGAGAGAAACAGCATCAAGAATATCGTGCTTGTCAACGCTCAGAAGCAGACCGATTTCATTGTCAGCAGTGGGAAGCTGAATCTTGAATCCTGCGGAGGTAAGACCCTTGAAGAGAGCTTCAGCAGTTGTTTTGCCGATGCCGAGAACTTCGCCCGTTGACTTCATTTCGGGGCCGAGGATTGAGTTAACGTCACTCAGCTTTTCAAATGAGAATACGGGAACTTTAACAGTGAAGTAGGGAGGAGTCTTATAAAGACCTGTTCCGTAGCCAAGGTTCTTAAGCGGCATACCAATCATAACCTTTGCGGCAATGTCAACCATCGGAACGCCTGTAACCTTGCTGATATAGGGGATAGTTCTTGAAGCTCTGGGGTTAACTTCAATAACGTAAAGCTTGTTGTGATAAATAAGATACTGAATGTTAACAAGACCCTTTGTGCCGAGCGAAAGAGCAAGCTTTTCAGAGCATTCAATGATGGTCTTGCGCATTTTATCGTTGAGGTTATAGGGCGGATAAACAGCAATTGAGTCGCCGCTGTGAACGCCTGCACGTTCAACGTGCTCCATAATACCGGGGATAAGAACGTCTGTGCCGTCAGAAATAACGTCAACCTCAAGCTCTGTGCCCATCATATATTTATCAACAAGAACGGGGTTTTCAATTTCGCCGGAGAGAATGATGTTCATATATCTCTCAACGTCAGCGTCGCTGTAAGCGATGGTCATATTCTGACCGCCGATAACGTATGAAGGTCTGAGAAGAACGGGGTAGCCAAGCTCAGCAGCAGCGTCAAGAGCTTCCTGCTTTGTCATAACGCCCATTCCCTTGGGTCTGAGAATGTTGAACTGCTCAAGCAGAGCGTCAAATCTTTCTCTGTCTTCTGCGGTGTCAATACCGTCAGCTGATGTGCCGAGGATTCTGATGCCGTTTTCATCGAGGAACTTTGTGAGCTTGATAGCAGTCTGACCGCCAAAAGCAACAACAACGCCGATGGGCTTTTCAACGTTGATGATGTTCATAACGTCTTCGGGTGTAAGAGGCTCAAAATAGAGTCTGTCAGCAGTGTCATAGTCTGTTGAAACGGTTTCAGGGTTGTTGTTGATAATAGCAACCTCATAGCCGAGCTCTTTAAGAGTCCATACGCAATGAACTGATGAGTAGTCGAACTCAATACCCTGACCGATTCTGATGGGACCTGAACCGAGAACGATAATCTTTTCTTTCTTTTCATCGATGAGAGGTCTTGCTTCGCAATCGATGCCGTATGTTGAATAGAAATAGGGAGCGGCTGTGTTGAAGTTGTTTGTGCAGGTGTCAACGATTTTATAAACAGCTTCTCTGTGTGCAGGCAGCTCCTTAACGCCTGAAAGACGCTTGAGGGCTGCATCTGTGTAGCCGTAATCTTTACCCTGATAATATTTTTCTTCTGTAAGGTTGCCGCCTTCGATTGATTTTTCAAAATCAGCAAGATTCTTGAGCTTTTCAAGGAACCACTCTGTGATCTTTGTGATTTCGTGAACCTTTTCAATCGGCATACCGCCCTTGATAGCTTCAAAAACAGAGAACAGACGCATATCGTCGGTTTCTCTCATTCTTTCTTCAAGGGGAGCGTTTGTTTTAGGTTCTGCGTTAAGTGTGTCAAGTGAAATTTCAGCGCCTCTGACAGCCTTCATAATAGCCATCTCAAATGTGGGGCCGATTGACATAACTTCGCCTGTAGCCTTCATCTGTGTGCCAAGCTTGCGGCTTGCGTTAACAAACTTATCGAAGGGCCACTTGGGAAGCTTAACAACGATATATTTAACGTCGGGCTCAAACTTTGCGCAGTTAAGACCTGTTTCGTCATTTTTGATTTCGTCAAGAGTCATGCCGAGTGCAAGCATTGCTGTAACCTTTGCAATGGGGTAACCTGTTGCTTTACTTGCAAGAGCGGATGAACGTGAAACTCTGGGGTTAACTTCAATAACAGCATAATCCATGCTGTGGGGGTCAAGCGCAAACTGGCAGTTACAGCCACCGATGATGCCCAGAGCATCAACGATGTCAAGCGAAGCCTGGCGGAGCATTGCGTATTCTTCGTCAGTCAGGCTCAATGCAGGTGCGGCAACAATGCTGTCACCCGTGTGGATACCAACGGGGTCAAAGTTTTCCATGCTGCAAACTGCAATGCAGTTGCCTGCGGAGTCACGCATTGTTTCAAATTCAATCTCTTTCCAGCCAAAGATGTATTTTTCAACAAGAACCTGTGTGATGGGGGAGAGGTCAAGACCTGTTTTGGCGATAACTCTGAGTTCTTCTTCGTTATCGGCAACGCCGCCGCCGCCACCGCCAAGGGTGAACGCAGGACGGATAATGATGGGATAACCGATTTTGTTTGCAATTTCAACTGCTGTTTCAACGTCGTTTGCAATTTCGGAAGGAATAACGGGCTGGTTGATGGAGGTCATTGTGTCACGGAACATTTTGCGGTCTTCGGCTTTATCAATAGCCTCTGCATTTGTGCCAAGAAGCTTAACGCCCATCTTATCAAGATAACCGTCCTTGCTCAGCTGCATTGCAATTGTAAGACCTGTGTGACCGCCAAGACCTGCAAGCAGGCTGTCAGGGCGTTCCTTTTCGATAATTCTTTTAACGGTCTCGGCAGTAAGAGGCTCAAGATAAATTTCATCCGCAAGAGCCTTGTCTGTCATAATGGTTGCGGGGTTTGAGTTAACAAGTACAACGTCAAGGCCTGCATCCTTAAGAACGCGGCAAGCCTGTGTGCCTGCATAGTCAAACTCGGCAGCCTGGCCGATAACAATGGGGCCTGAACCGATGACCATTACTTTTTTTATGTCTTTGCTGATTGGCATTGCAAATCCTCCCTATATATGAAATCCTGAAATTATTAACTGAATTAGTCTTTAAGAAGCTTAACAAGAACTGCTTTCTGTGCGTGAAGTCTGTTTTCTGCTTCTTCAAAAATCTCTTTTGCGTGAGCTTCAAAAACTTTTGCGGTGATTTCTTCTTCACGGTGAGCAGGCAGGCAGTGGAGCACCATTGCATCGCTCTTTGCAACAGCCATAACGCTGTCGTTAATCTGGTAACCTGCAAAAATCTTCTTGCGTTCTTCAGCTTCAGCCTCCTGACCCATTGATGCCCAAACGTCTGTGTAAAGAACGTCTGCATCCTTTGCAGCCTCAAGTATGTCGCTCGTGCAGGTGAAGTCGCCGTTTTCGCTTGCCCATTTCATAATCTCTGCGTCAGGCTTATAGCTGTGAGGGCAGCCGATGCTGACGCTCATACCCATCTTGATGCCGCCAACGATAAGGGAGTTAGCCATATTGTTGCCGTCGCCGATGTAGCAGAGCTTGTTGCCCTTGATTGCGCCTTTGAACTCGCGGATGGTCATAAGGTCAGCAAGCACCTGGCAGGGGTGGCAATAGTCTGTAAGACCGTTGATGATGGGGATTGAGCCGAACTCAGCAAGAGTTTCAACGTCACTCTGTGCAAAAGTTCTGATCATAATACCGTCAAGATAGCCTGAAAGAACTCTGGCTGTGTCGTTAACAGGTTCGCCTCTGCCAAGCTGAATATCGTGAGAGCTAAGGAAGAGAGCCTGACCGCCAAGGTCATACATACCAACCTCAAACGAAACTCTTGTTCTTGTTGAAGATTTTGCAAAAATCATACCAAGAGTTTTGCCCTTAAGAAGATGGTGCTCAATTCCGTTTTTCTTTTCGTATTTGAGCTGGTCTGCGAGATTGAGAATCTCGTTGATTTCTTCTGTGCTCAAGTCCATGAGCTTAAGTAAATGCTTGTTGTTCATAAAGACCTCCGAGTATACATCATATCTGAATAATTATACATAAATTGGTTTAACAAGTCAATAACATACAAAAAATATGCGTTGCGCTTTAGAGGTAATAACCGCCGTATCTATCGGTTTTGCCAATGTGACCGCACTGACCTGATTATATTCGATATATTATAGCATATTATTTTCAATAATTAAAGACCTAAATCAAACTTTTTTGAAAAAATATGCAAAAATTGCAACCGTTTTTTATGAATTTTATCAATGCTCAAAAAAACAGCGAAACCGTATAAAACGGCTTCGCTGTTTCATTACTTAACAGGGCAATGGTTGGTTGCAACAATGTCAACACCTGTGCCGAGAATATCGGCAACAAGAACGTCGCCAAGCTTAACAGGTGCTTTTGCAGACGCTTTGTTGATGATTTCCATACAGTCAAAAATCTTATCTTTGGGCAGTGCACCTGCGGATTTGCAGGGAACAACGTTAAAAATGCCGCCTTCAACCTTAACGGTTGTTGCAAGGCTTCTTACGGGGTTTGTAACTTCTGTTCTTGCATAGGCATCGCCTCTTTTGCAGGTGTTGCCTGTGACGGAGGTGATAACGCCGCTGTCATCAATTTCAACAGTAACGCCGCAGCCCATCGGGCAAGCTACGCAAATAATATTTTTCTGCATATCAATCACTCCTCCACTGAAATTTCAATCACGCCGCCCTCGGCAAACTTCTTGAGCATATCATTCTTGATGATAACGCTTTCCATTTCGCCGGGTGCAAGGCGGGGTCTCTTTTTGCTGATAATTTCTTCGCCGTTATATTTAACAACGGTTTTTGCGTTTTTGTAAACCTGGCCCACTCTGAAATAGAGCTTAACGTCGCCCTCGTTTTTAACGTTAACCTTTTGCGGAACGATGTAGCGAACGCCGTTTACACCCTTTGTGGTTATGTATTCGGGTTCTTCACCGCCGCCGAGAACAAATCTTGCCGCGCCTTCGCCGGCAGTCTGGCTTTCAAGAGTAACGTAGTCAACAAGGTCGTGAACGTGAAGCACGTTGCCGCAGGCGAAAACGCCCTTGTGCGACGTTTCTCTGTTTTCGTCAACAACAGCACCGCTTGTGATGGGGTCAAGCTGAATGCCGACTGCTCTCGTGAGTTCGTTTTCAGGAATAAGACCAACGGAGAGCAGAAGAGTATCACATTCGATATATTCTTCGGTTCCGGGTATGGGTCTGCGGTTTTCGTCAACGTTAGCGATTGTAACGCCTTCAACTCTGTCTTTGCCGTGGATGCCGATAACCGTGCAGCTCAGGCGAAGAGGGATGTTGAAATCGTCAAGGCACTGAACGATGTTTCTGGTAAGACCGCTTGAGTATGGCATAAGTTCGCAAACAACCTTAACCTCTGCGCCTTCAAGAGTCATACGGCGTGCCATAATAAGACCGATGTCGCCTGAACCGAGGATAACAACTTTTTTGCCGGGCATATAGCCGTCAATGTTAACGTATTTCTGGGCTGTACCTGCGCTCATAACGCCTGCGGCTCTTGAACCTGCAATGTTAAGAGCGCCTCTGGGTCTTTCGCGGCAACCCATAGCAAGGATGACTGCTTTTGCTTGAATTTCAAGCAGACCGTCGGTTTTGTTAACTGCATAAACAACGTTGCTGTCTGTGATTTCAAGCGCCATTGTGTCTGTTTTATATTCAATTTCTTTTTCGTTTACAAGCTCAATGAATCTGTCTGCATATTCGGGACCCGAAAGCTCTTCGCCGAAGTAATGCAGACCGAATCCGGTGTGAATGCACTGTTCAAGAATGCCGCCAAGTGTTTCGGCTCTTTCAAGAATAAGTATGCTGTCAACGCCGCATTCCTTTGCTTTGAGAGCAGCAGCCATACCTGCGGGACCGCCGCCGATAACAACTATATCATAATTAAGCATAATCTCTGCCTCACTTTGTTCTCTCATAAAGTATTTTTGAATTGCCGCCGCATTTTGTGATTTCGTTTATTTCAACGCCAAGCTCTTTTGCGAGCAGCTCAACAACCTTTGAGCCGCAGAAGCCGCCCTGGCAGCGGCCCATACCGGCTCTTGTTCTGCGCTTAACGCCGTCAACGTCTCTTGCGCCGGCAGGTGCGCGGATTGCATCAAGAATTTCGCCTTCAGTGATTGTTTCACAGCGGCAGATGATGCGTCCGTAAGCAGGGTTCTTTTCGATAAGAGCCTTGCGTTCTTCGTTGCTCATATGTCTGAAACGAACGGGTTCTTCTCTTTCTGCCTTGAAATCGGCTTTTTCTTCTGCACCGAGTTCTTTGATAAGCATATCCTTAACGTAAATGCCTATGGCAGGCGCGGATGAAAGACCGGGTGATTCAATACCTGCAACGTTGATGAACTGAGCGTTCTTTTCGCTGGGTTCGATAATAAAATCATTGCGTGAGCAATGTGCTCTGAGACCGGCAAAGGAAGTGATAACTTCTCTTGTTGTGAGGCAGGGAACAGAGCGTTTTGCGGCTGTGAGCACGTCTGCAAGCGTGCCTGCAGTTGTGGTTACGTCTGTTTTATCTTCAATATCAAGCGCACTCGGGCCGATAAGCAGGTTGCCGTCAACTGTGGGGGTAACAAGAATACCTTTACCCATTTTTGAGGGGCACTGGAAAATTGTGTGGTTTGCAAGGTGACCGATTGATTTGTCACAAAGCATATATTCGCCCTTTCTGGGGAGAGTATGGATTGAATTGTCGCCGATAAGTGCAGCAATTTCATCGCAGAATACACCGGCGGCGTTAACAACATATTTTGCGTTAACTTCGCATTCGCCGTTTGAAAGCGTGAATATGCCATCGGCAAAATCAATCTTTTTAACTTCAAAATTACGGATGAATTCAGCCCCGTTAACAACTGCGTTTTCAACAGCCGCAATTGTTAATTCATAGGGGCAGACGATGCCTGCGCTTGGTGCCCAGAGCGCACCCTTTGCTTCTTCGCTGATGTGAGGTTCTTCTTCGCGGAGTTTTGCCGCATCATATATTTCGAGGCCGGGAACACCGTTTTTAACGCCTCTTTCAAGAAGTTCTTTAAGAGTTTCGATTTCTTCGTCTGAAAAAGCAACAACAAGTGAACCCACGGGCTTGAAAGGCACACTCAGTTCTTTGCAAAGCTCGGGCATAAGCGCTGTGCCTGCAACGTTCATTTTTGCTTTCATTGAGCCGGGTTTTGCATCGTAGCCTGCGTGAACGATTGCGCTGTTTGCCTTTGAAGTAGCCATCGCCATATCGTTGCATTTTTCAACAAGTGCAACTCTGATGCTGTAACGGCTGAGCTCACGGGCAATAAGAGAACCGATTACGCCTGCGCCTATAACGGCAACGTCATAATTCATCAAAAAAACCTCCGTTTTGTTTGTTTTTCCAAAAAAACAGTATATCACAAACTGCTATATAAAACAACAGATTTTATACAATTTCCAAATATTTTTTCAAAATAAATTCTGTCCGTTTAATGTATTTTCGTAAATAGCAAAATGCTGTTTCGCCTTGGTGTTTTGCTTGACAAAAAACTGCGTCTGTGTTAAACTGAATAAGTAAATTTTAAAGGTTTTTTGCAACTGACGGTTTTTAGCAGAGCACTGCAAAGGAGCAAAAAATCTGTTTATGCCGACCGTCTGGGCAGTTCTGTCTGTTATATGATAGGACTGCCTTGATTTGTTCAGGCACAAACTTTGAAAAATGAAAGGAAGTTGAACTCTATGATGACTGATATTGAAATAGC
>JAZNDY010000017.1:0-3092 GCA_045588295.1 Acutalibacteraceae bacterium | reverse complement strand
TATGGTATAAAGATTATTCACCGTGGTGATTTTATGAAAATGGTTTTGCTCACCGCTCTCGGCGTTGGCGGCGCAACGGTTATCGGCTCGGTAATCGGCTTTATCTTCAAAAAAATTTCTCACAAATTCAGTGATATAGTGCTGTCGTTTGCGGCAGGCATAATGCTTGCGGCGGCGGTGCTGGGTCTCATCATTCCCTCGCTGGAATTCGGCGGCAAATTCGGCATACTTGTTACCGTCTGCGGAATTTTCGCAGGCGCTGTCTGCCTTAACCTGATTGACAGACTTGTCCCCCATCTTCACAAGCTTGTTGGCGCTGATATTGAAGAACACAAGAAAAACGCCAATCTTGACAAGGTGCTTCTTTTTGTAACGGCAATCGCAATTCACAACCTGCCTGAAGGCATCGCCGCAGGTGTCGGATTCGGCTCCGATAACCCAACGGAAGCTCTGCTGATAGCGGGCGGCATCGCATTGCAAAACATCCCCGAGGGTATGGTTATCATCGGCCCTATGCTTTCTGCCGGTGTAAGCCCAAAAAAGACTTTTCTCTGTGCGGCGGCAACGGGTCTGATTGAGGTGCTCGGAACGCTCATCGGCTATTTTGCCGTCAGCGTTGCCTCTGCAATACTTCCGTTTGCCCTTGCTTTTGCAGGCGGCACAATGCTCTATGTTGTGAGTGACGAAATGATACCTGAAACCCATGCGCACGGCAACGAAAGAGGTGCAACCTATGCCCTTCTTTTCGGCTTCTGCGTTATGCTGGTGTCAGACATTCTCCTTGGAGGTTAAAAATGAAAAAACTGTTTATAATAATATCACTCCTCACTGTTTTGGCAATGTGTTTTTCAGGATGCGGCAAAAATAAAACCGCCTCTAACAGTAATGACAGCGGAGCTCAAGGGGTTGTAACCGTGGATTTTACAAAAAACGCAGATGGATACTATCGCATTTCAGCTGAAGTTGCGCACGAAATGATGGTAAGCGAAAGCGGCTATGTTATTCTTGACGTTCGTGAAGAGTGGGAATACAATGAAGCCCATATAACAGGTGCCGTACTTCTGCCCGTAACGCAGATAATTGAAAAGGCGGACGAAATTCTGCCCGATAAGAATCAAAAGATTTTTGTTTATTGCCGCAGCGGTAACCGCAGTCTTAACGCCTCGGCAGACCTCGCCGCATTGGGTTACACAAACGTGTGGGAATTCGGCGGCATAATTGACTGGCCGTATGACGTTACCACTCCCAACGAATAAACCAAGACCTCCTGCTTGATGCAGGAGGTCTTTTGCTTTGTTACAAACAACACAAAAGGGAGGGTTCAACACCCTCCCTTTAACTTTTGGCTTTATTATTCGTTCTTGGCTTTGCTCTCGCAATAAATGCAACGGTAAACCTTGTTTTCGCGGTCTGTCAGGCGGAATTTGTGAGGAAGCTCCTGCTCAACGGAAGTGATGCAACGGGGATTCTTGCACTTAATAACGCCCGTAACCTCTTCAGGCAGAGAAAGCTTTTCTCTTTTAACAAGCTCGCCGTTCTGAATAACGTTAACAGTGATGCCGGGGTCAATGTAACCGAGCACGTCAAGGTCAATTTCAATGGATTCAAAGATTTTGATGATATCCTTTTTGCCCATCTTAACGCTGTCTGCGTTCTTTATCATTGCAACGGTGCAGCTCATTTCACCAAGCTTGAGGATATTATAAATATCCATGCAGCGGCCTGCCGTGATATGGTCAAGAACAATACCGTCTTTGATTTGTCCTATAATCATTTTGCCGCCTCCTCAAGAAGTTTAAGAATAAGTGCCATTCGCATATATTTGCCGTAAAGCACCTGCTTGAAGTAGCAGGCTCTGGGGTCATCGTCAACGTTAACTGAAATCTCGTTTACTCTGGGGAGCGGATGCATAATGCAGAGGTCTTCCTTTGCTGTTGCAAGCTTTTCAGTTGTGAGAATATAAGTATCCTTGAGTCTGATATAATCAGCTTCGTTAAAGAAACGCTCTCTCTGAACACGGGTCATATAAAGGATATCAAGCTCAGGCATAACAGCCTCGAGGCTTGTTGATTCTTTATATTCGATACCCTTGGGGTCAAGAATTTCAGCTTTGATATATTCGGGCACCTTAAGCTCTTCGGGAGAAATCAAAACAAATCTGACACCTGCATAGCGTGACATTGCGCCGATAAGTGAGTGAACCGTTCTGCCGAACTTAAGGTCACCGCATACGCCGACAACAAGGTCGTTGAATCTGCCCTTCTCTTTGCGGATTGTAAGCAGGTCAGCAAGAGTCTGGGTAGGATGGTTGTGGCCGCCGTCACCTGCGTTGATAACAGGGATGCTTGCCTTGAGCGATGCAACGTAAGGTGCGCCCTCCTTGGGGTGACGCATTGCAATAATATCGGCATAGCAGCTTACCGTGCGTGCCGTGTCTGCAACGCTTTCGCCCTTTGCGGCAGAGCTGCTTGTTGCTTCAGAGAATCCGATAACGTTGCCGCCCAATTCATACATAGCCGCCTCAAAGCTCAGGCGTGTTCTTGTTGAAGGCTCAAAGAAAAGGCTTGCAAGCTTTTTGCCCTTGCATTTTTCCGAATACTTTGCAGGGTTTTCAATTATATCAAGAGCGGTTTCGATAAGTTCGTCGATTTCCGCAATTGAAAGCTCCATAATATCTATAAGGCTTTTCATAGTAACTCCTTAAAACAGTTTTTGGGTAAGCTTAATTATTTGTTAATCCAGCTTTCGTCTGAAGGATTGTTGCGGAACGCAATAAGGCGCTGAATATCTTCAGGCTTGATGTAGCCTTCTTCAGCGGCAACTTCTGCAATTGTGTCAAAGTTTGTAAGAGAAATATTCTTAACGTTTGCGGCTGCAAGGCGGTCAAGGCCCTTCTGCATACCGTATGTGAAAATGCTGACGATGCCGAGCACGTCTGCGCCTGCTTCACGGAGAACGTCAACAACCTCAATAACACTGCCGCCTGTTGAAATAAGGTCTTCAACAACAACAACCTTCTGACCGGGAAGAAGCTTACCTTCAATCTGGTTGTTTCTGCCGTGGTCCTTTGCGCCTGAGCGAACGTAGCCCAT
>JAZNDY010000016.1:0-6431 GCA_045588295.1 Acutalibacteraceae bacterium | reverse complement strand
TCTTAAAATGGGCGGCGCTTACCACGGTTGGTCAGATCAGCTTGGTTACGGCATCCGTGTTCCCGGTTCAAAGTGGACTCAGGCAACAGGTGTTCCCATGTTCTGCTTCAGAGACACAGAAGAATTCTTCCCCGGCGACCTCAATGACCTCGAAAGAAAGCTCAAGGCTAACAGACTCAAGGGCGGCACAGCTGCTGTTATGCTTGAACCCGTTGGCCCGGAAAGCGGCACAAGACCCGTTGATAAGAACTTCTGCAAGGGCGTTGAAACCCTTTGCCGCAAGTATGGCGCACTTCTTATCTTTGACGAAGTTGTTACAGCTTTCCGCGTAAGTATGCACGGTGCACAGGGTTACTTCGGTTGCTCACCTGACCTCACTATCTTCGGTAAGGTTATGGCTGGCGGTTACCCCGGCGCAGGCGGTCTCGGCGGTAAGAGAGAATATATGAAGTATCTCGGCGCAGGTCTTGACGATACAGGCAAGAAGGTTAAGAAGGCATTCTGCGGCGGCACAATGAGCGCTAACCCCCTCAGCTGCGTAGCAGGTTACACAATGCTTGAAGAAATGGAAAAAGCTGATGCTTGCTATAAGGCAGCTCAGATGGGTGACAGAATCACTGCAGGTCTTCAGGAAATCATCAAGAGACGTGACCTTCCCTTCGTAGCATTTAACCAGGGTTCAATCTGCCACCTTGAAACAGTTGGTACCCTTAACTTCTCAATTAACTGGAAGAAGCCTTGGGGTATCCCCGGCGTTCTCAGCGCAACATCAGCACGCAAGAAGGAAATGACTCATATGGGCGCTGCTTATATGGCAGAAGGTCTTGTAACCCTTGCAGGCAGCCGTCTTTACACAAGTGCTGCTTACACACCCGAAATGATTGACGAAGCTCTTGCTGCATTTGACAGAGTATTCGAAAACATCGTTTGCCTTGAGAGCAAATAATCAAACATAAAACAGGGGAGCGGTTTTTCCGCTCCCTGATTAATCCGAAAGGAAAGAAGAAGATGGATGTTTTAACCGCTAAAAAGCTCGTCATTGAAGCAGGCGAAAAGCTGGTTGCAACAGGTCTTATTGCAAGAACCTGGGGTAACGTCAGCTGCCGTGTTGACGAAAAAACATTTGTTATAACTCCCAGCGGCAAATCATATATCGGCCTTACTCCCGATGATATAGTTGAGGTTGCTATTGAAACTCTTGAATGGGGCGGCAGCGTTAAGCCCTCATCAGAAAAAGGCATCCACGCTGAGGTTTATAAAGCATATCCCGATGCAGGTTTTGTTATCCACACTCACCAGAAGGTTGCTTCCGTTATCAGCACACTCACAGAGGGTATTGACAAAATAACAGGTGAAGCAGAAAAGCTTATCGGCAGCAACGTGCTTATCGGCTCTTACGGTCTGCCCGGCACAAAGAAGCTTAAGAAGGGCGTAACAAAGGCTCTGCATATGTCACCTTCAAAGGCTGTTATTATGGCTCACCACGGTGCCCTTTGCTTTGGCAAAGACAGCGATGAAGCATTTGACGTTGCCAATATGCTTGAAAACGTTTGCACAGATTATATTCTTGCTAACGCCAAAGAAAAACTTGGCGTAAAGGCAGACACATTAGATGAGTTTTGTGCAAAAATGGCTGATATGCTTGCCAAAAACAAAAAAACAGTTGAAATTAATAAATCACTGATATATAATAGTTACTACGATAGAGAGAACGGCAAAATCATCTTCACAAACGAAGCTGACGGCACCGAAATCACTATGGATATCATCACTTGCGAGTGCACAAACAGCATTGGTAACTCTGCACTTGCACACCGCAACATTTACCTTGCAAACAAAAAATTCAACCATATAATCCATAACACATCAAGCGAAGTTGTGGCTGTTTCAAGGCTCCACAAGCCTATGAAGCCTCTGCTTGATGACTTTGCTCAGATTTGCGGCACAAAAATCAAGTGTGCAACCACTGATAATTGCGGCAAAAAAATCAAGGGCAAGAACGCCGTTCTTCTTAAAGATAACGGTGCTCTCTGCTGCGGCTCCGTTGAGGGCGACGCACAGGCCGTTGATATGATTATGAGCAAAAGTGCCCTTGCTCTTCTTGGTTCAAAAGTTTTCGGCGAAGCAAAGCCGATCAACCCTGTTGAAGCCAAGCTTATGAGAGTTGTTTATCTCCTTAAGTATTCCAAGAAGGCAGACAAATAATTAAGACCATTACCATCTTTTGTCCCCCCCGTTTTATACGAGAAAAATCCGAGGAAGAGATATGCTCTCTTACCTCGGCTTTTTCTTTTTATACAGCATACCGATGCAATTGATGCGCACAAGAATTTCATATCACCAACGCAGATTGCTGTGTTTTTCGGGCACGGCGGAAATACACGTTAAAAGCGGAGGGTAAAATCCGGATTACGGCGATAAAAATCGGATATGTATTATATATTTATAATAATATAACGTTGCTGTTGTTGACATTCGGCAAACATTTTAGTAAAATTATTATGCATAATTATATTTATAAGGGTGATAAAAATGACATCAAACGAAATCTTTTATGAACAGAGTGCTCCCGGCAGACTTTCGGTTGTATTCAATGCCCCGATGTATTACGATGAAAACGGCTTCAGAATGCTTGAAGGTCAGATTCACAGAGGTTTTGTGCCCTGCAAAAAATCCGCTTCAAACGGAATTATCACAATTGATTATGTTCTTTCACAGTACGTAAGCCTTTATGATATTCTGCCTTCAATGAATCCTGCAATGTTCAGATGCGTTGTAACAAGCCTCTTGGATAAAATTAATTTTTTCCGTGAAAATACATATCTCAAGTGCGAAAACACTTATCTTTCTGTTGACAGGATTTTTGTTGACAGAGTCAGATATGAAGCTCATCTTGTTTATTTGCCCCTTAAGGCAGACGGCGACGAAGACTGTCTTCCTTATTTTGAAAAGAAATTAAAGAACAATATTGAAAAAATTTATAATGCATATCAGAACGTTCAGGACCCTGCAAACGCTAACCTGATTGCTCAGCTTTCCAATTCAGGCGCACCTTCTTACGCGCCTCCTGTTGTACCTCCTGCACCCCCTGTTGTGCCCCCCGCACCTCCCGTTGCTCCTGTTGTTCCTCCCGTGCAGCCTCAGCCTTCTGTTGTTTCCTCATATAACAACGCTTATGATGCTCAGTCTGCTTACGGTAACACAGAGATGTTTGTGCTTTGCAGCAAGGGTGCAACCCCGGATATTGAAATTAACAAAGACGAATTTGTTATCGGCAAAAGCCAGCAGAGAGTTGACGGAGTGGTCAGAGGCAGCAACCTTGTCAGCCGTGTTCATTGCAAGGCGGTTATCAGAAACGGTCAGTGCTTTATGGTTGACCTCAACAGCCTCAACGGCACGTTTGTTAACGGCAACAAGCTTACTCCCGGCGTAGAAAGCCTGATTACAGACGGCTCCGTGCTGTCTGTTGCAGACGTTCAGTTTGTATTCAGAAAAAAATAAGCAGGTGAATTGATGAAATTAATCGGCTACGGTATAACGGATATCGGAAGAGTTAAGCAGGTTAATCAGGATTCACTGTTTTATGCCGTTGCAGATGACGGCAAATCGGGCGTTTTTGCTGTTGCAGACGGCGTTGGCGGTCTTAAATTCGGTGAGGTTGCAAGCGCAAAAGCAACAGAGCACATTGCAAAATGGTGGCGTTTTTTTAACAGACCTGATTTTATAAAAGACATGGAAAACGTTGTTGACAGTTTATCGCATCTGATTTACGTTATAAACAAAGACGTTTACGCTTTCAATGAGGCTAATCAGACGCAATCTGCAACCACTCTTTCGCTTATTCTCCTTTTTGGTGAGAGCTATTGCATTGCTCATGTTGGTGATTCAAGAGTTTATGCTTGCGTAAGAAGCGAAAACAGAATTTATCAGCTCACAACAGACCATTCCAGAGATATTATCAGAGAAAAGAACGGGCGCAAATTCGTTCAATCTGCGCTCACTGACGGTATCGGCCATAAAAAAAGCATAAAATGCGATTTGTATTTTGGTCCTCTTAACAGCTCGGTCAACGGTTTCCTTGTGTGCAGTGACGGTATATATAAGAGGCAGAATGAGCAGCAGATTGCAAACATTTTGTTTGCTGATGAGCCGAATGCTTGTTCAAACCTTATTCTGGGGGCAAAGCGGGCAGGCGAAAGCGATAACATCACTGCCGCATTTGTAAATATTGATTATGAAATCGGATACAACGCCTTCAGTCAGGCAGACTCTTTCGAAAACGGAGGTGTTTGCAAATGAACAAAAAGTCCACCCTTGGTTTGATTCTTTTTTCAATCGGCACAGTTGTTGACTGTCTGGGTGTTTTGGTGATATCATCGTTTCTGGGGGCAGATTTTCTTACTGATTCAGGCGGCAATCTGTTGTTTGACAGACGTGTCTGTATGATTGCGGGCTCTGCAGTGATTTTTTTTGGCGTTGTGCTTTTGCTCATTGGCTATGCTGTGGTTTGCAAATATTACGTTCCAAAACCAAAAACAAAAGAACCTGCTACGAGCGCAGTGAAGCCTGCAAAATCAGTTTCTGCGCCGTATGCTGTGCCTTTGGCTGCACGGATGCCAAACACAGAAAAACAGGGCGTTACACCGAAATCTCCGCTTGCTGTTACAAAAATCACCTATATTTTCTGCGGTAATTGCGGCACACGCAACGAGTCGGAAGGTGGTTTTTGCGGCGGATGCGGTCAAAGACTCTGATATAACGAAAACCATAATTGTTTACCAATAAAATCTGCACAAAGGAGCGGATATTATGTTTTGCAGAAATTGCGGAAGCAAACTTGATGACGGAGATTTGTTTTGTATTGAGTGCGGCAGCAAGGTTGTGCCTTTGCCAAAGACAGAATCAATAGAAAAAAACAGAGCCGCATTCAAAGGGCTGCTGTTTGATGACTATGAACCGTCATTCAGAAATGCTGTTAAGGCAACCGATTTGCAGAAGCCCGAGCAAGCCGCCGCAGATAAAGAAGATTCAGTTATTGCGCCTGCATTTGCTGAATCTGTGCTTTCCGTCGGTCAGGAGGCAGCTTCTGTGTCTTCGGTTCAGATTGAAACAGAGCCGTCTGAAAAGCCCCCTGTTCCCGACCTTTCTGCAGTTAAATCTCCGCTTTTTTCTGACGATGACCTGTTACCGGATAAATCGATTTCAAAAGATGAAACAGCAGTTACATCAGAAGAAACAAAGACAGAAGAAAATGACAACGCTGACCTCACGTTAAATGAAGCGGCTGTCGGCGTTTCGGAACAGGTTGCAGCTGAAGAGAGCGCACCCGTGATTAAACAGGATGCTTTTGATGAAGATAAAACAGTTTTTATTCAGGAACCGGATGACCCTGATAAAACCGTGTTTTTGCCCAGAGATGATTCCTATAACGTATATTCCGGTATAATTCCCGGTGTTAATTCGCAGGAATTTACATACTCCACAACCGAGAACAACACATATCAGGAGAAACCCGTCAGTGTTGCTCCCCGTTTTGATGACGTATCTGCTGAAGTTGATTATAACAGACCTGCATACGATGAACGCAGATATGCTCCGCAGGAGCCGCTGTATTATGGTGACAGAGCTCAGGACACCAAAACTTTTGCCCGTGTGCCTCGTAGCGCACCTGTGCCGCCTCAGCCCCGTAACGCTTATGACTACAGCAATTACGGCGATGGATATCATCAGCAAAGAGGATATGAGGCTCCGCAGAAAGAAGGCAAAAAGTCAAACGCCACACTGTGGGTTGTTATTGCTTGCATAGCAGTTATAATTATTTCTCTCGGTGCGGTCGGCATTGTTTTTATATCACAGCTTGACGATGCTGTATTTGCAGATTATATCTCAAGTTTCAGCAACAGCAAAAAAGAAGAAAACGATGATTCGGACACCGGTGAAACAGGTGAAAACAAAGATAAAACACAAGCCGATTCGGAATCACATAAAATTCCGGCAGTGGGCGCTGTTAAGCTTATGCCCGTTTATCAGACAGGGCTTGAAAACTCAGACAGTGAGCAGTTAATTTTTGAATACGATGAATCAAGCGGCAATTTTTGCTTGGTTTAATGCTTCAAACGCAAAAAACAGCTGTATAATTATGCTTTTTTCAAAACAAATATTGACAGATTAAAACAAAAATGTTAATATTACTGTACCCGCATAGCGTTTGCTTTGCAGAACAAATTTTGAAAGGATGACAAAAAGATGGATTTCAACGCAATCATCAACACAGTTGTTGAATTAGTTAAGGGCATTGACTGGGAAAAGGTTATTGCTACAGTTAAGGACATCGCTGAAAAGGCTGTTCCCGTTATCGAAACAGTTATCAAGTTCATCGCTGATAACGTTGGTTAATTAACAACAACAAAAAGAGAAAGACCGCCGTTGGG
>JAZNDY010000015.1:0-2726 GCA_045588295.1 Acutalibacteraceae bacterium | reverse complement strand
CGGCTTAGCCGGAGGTCCTGACTTTTATATATCATTCGGTTTTGCAATCACATAAGGCTGAACATATGGTTTTTCTTTTTCTGCGCAAACGCCTTCGCGCCACATACCGAAAAATCTGCCGAGCGGAAAAGTGTAATATCCGTCCTGCTTGTGGTCTGTAACATCATAAGGGTCTGCAAAAATAGCACGTCATCATAATTCTGTAAAAAGACCTCATATTTGCAAGCTTATCGCCGAGCCAGAGCATAAGAACGGCAGAATCTCCGCAGTTTTTTAATTCTTCAAGAGATTCTGATTTTCCGATTCTCCACGTGTCTTCAGGCGGCAAATCCGCGCGTTTATCCTCTGTTTCCGATTCAACAAGCGTTCTTACTCTTGAGCCGAACTTCTCTTCAATTTCATCAATTGTGATACCTGCATCTTCAACAACATCGTGAAGCACTGCTGCAGAAATCACGTCCTGATCATCCGTCATTGTGCCAACAATAACTGCAGCTTCAAGCGGATGAAGAATATAAGGCGTTTTGTCTTTTTTTCTGACCATACCGTCGTGGGCTTTGGCGGCAAATTCAATTGCTTTTGTTACTTTAATCATCATTTAATCACCAAAACGTCTGCAAAGCCTGTCATTTCAAAGATATCCATTATGTCTTCGTTTACACCGACAAGCTCCATACTGCCCTGAACGTTCATCTTTTTCTGTGCGCTGAGAAGAACTCGGAGGCCTGCACTTGAAATATAGTTCACAGCTTTGAAATCAAGCACCAGAAACTGAAGTGATTCGCCCTCATCGTTTATTGCTTTTTCAAGCTCGGGAGCAGTTACGGTGTCAACTCTTCCTTCAATTTTTATAACGGTTCTGCCATTATCTTTTTCAACGTTAATATTCATAAAGCGTTCTCCTTTATATTTTTTTGGTCATAGTCAGAATGTTATTTCCGTTTTCATATTCATAGGCAACCGTATCCATGGTTTTCTTTGTGATGAAAATACCCAACCCGCCGATTTCTCTTTCATCTGCCGAAAGAGTAATATCGGGCTCTGCTTTTTCAAGAGGATTGAACGGCACACCGTTATCCTTAATTATAAGAGTCATAAGCCTTTCGTTTTTATCAAACCTGAAAGCAAAAGCAGCGTTACCTTCACCGTCAGGGTAAGCATAGCTTGCAATATTAACGAATATTTCTTCCACTGCAACGCAGATTGCCATTGAGCTTTTCATTGGGCAGCCAAAGCTCTCAAGGCACTCTTCCGTAAAAGCCATAACTTCAGGCAGGGTTTCTTTTTTTGCCGTAAAAACCTTTTCTTTCATTGCTGTTTCTTCTTTCATTTTATAATCAAAAACAAGCATTGTTATATCGTCAAACTGGGGTGCATCACCTGCAAAACGGTCAATATCACCTTTAAGTCCCGAAAGCAAATCTTCTGCATTCAATTTTTTATTTTTATCAATATAAGAAAGCAGTCTTTCTTCACCGTAAAGAGTTTCGCTTATATCCGTAGCCTCTGTGACGCCGTCGGTATAAAGGAAAATTCTGTCACCCTTATTCAGCGTTACTTCGTTTTCTCTGTACTTTATGCCTTCCATACCTGCAAGCACAAAGCCGGGTCTGGTTTTAAGATATTCACTTTTTCCGTCTGCGTAAACGATAACCGGCGGATTATGGCCCGCATTTGCAAAGCTGAGCTTGCCTGTTGAAAGGTCAAACTTACCCATCCAAGCGGTAACAAACATACCTGATTCGTTATTTTCGCAAAGTTTCTCATTGGCAACGGTAAAAATTTCATTGACGGAAAGTCCTCTTTCTGCAAGGTCTTTGATAATTGTTTTTGCCGTCATCATAAACATTGCGGCCGGAATTCCTTTGCCCGAAACATCAGCAACAAGGAAAAACACCGTGTTATCGTCAAATGAATAGAAATCATAGAAATCTCCGCCGACTTCTTTTGCGGCTATCATCTGCGCAAAAACGGAATAATCTTCTGTGTCAGGGAAATCTGAAGGCAGAGCTGAAAGCTGAATCTGTTTTGCATATTCAAGCTCTTTATCTATCCTTGCAGCTGCCTCTGCTATGTACTTTTTAAGGGTTGAAACCGTAGAGTTTATATCATCCGAAAGTGACGAAAATTCAGCATTTGAACGGACGTCAACTTTTACGTTGAGATTACCGCCTGTAATTTCAGAAAGTGTTCCGTTGATTTTCTGCAGATTGTTTATGATAACTTTTTTAATCAGGAAGTAAATAAAAATAAACAAAGCTGCAAAAATCAGAATCAGCATAAAAATGCTTGTGTAAAGTGAAGCGTCTCTCATAAGCATTGCTTCTGAAAAAGGCATGGCTGCGATTATGCAATAGCCTTCAACAAAAGTAAAAACATAGATATATTCTTCGCTGTAATCCGTTTCAGCGTTTATTATATTTGTTTTGTAAAGCCGGCTTGCCGTTTTACCGTCAAGCATAACCTCATCGGGAGTTATTCCTATGGTTGAAATATGCTCACCGTTTCTTTTGGTGTTGGTGACAAGAGTGAGATTTTCATCGCAGACAGCAACAAAACCCGTGCTTCCCACGTGGCGGTTTTTAGTAACGTCAACAACGAAATCATCAAGCATATCGTGGAATTGGTCTGCATTATAGCCAACCTGAATAAATCCGCCGTCCTTGAGGCTGACGCCTGCATATTTTCGCATTGTCACGCCATCAAAACCTTGGGGGCTGTATAAC
>JAZNDY010000014.1:0-1528 GCA_045588295.1 Acutalibacteraceae bacterium | reverse complement strand
GCTTAACCAGCGGTGAACCTATCGGCCATACAGAGGTTGTTGACGAGGGCGTGCCTGCCCACTGTGAATCAGAGGGACTCAGCGAAGGCAGTCATTGTTCCGTTTGCGGTGAAGTTATAAAGGCTCAAACGGTTATTCCGTCTCTTGGCCATAATATTGAGCATTTTGAAGCTAAAGAACCCACTTACACAAGCGTGGGCTGGTATGCGTATGATGATTGCACACGTTGCGCATATACCACCTACGTTGAAATTCCGAAGCTTGAAAGCGTTTCGGTAACTGATTATGAATCGTTCATAATCAACCTTGCTCTGCTTGAAGAACTTGCCAACTCCTATGCATCTGAAGTTCCGGGCAAAGACCCCGTTGAACTTGTTATCAAATATATCCGCACCGGTGTTGAAGATTATGTTGACGGCTCATGGAGCATTATGGCAGGCTCTGAGGACAAGGGCTTTGCGGATTATGTTGCCCGTATAGAGGATGAATATAACTCAATGGAGGGCACAACGGAGTTCATAACCGTAAGTGCGCTCAAAGACATTGAGCTTTTTGAACTTCCTAACGGTGATCTTGTTGATTTTGGCCATATGTTTGGCGCAATGGATATAACTTATTTCAACAAGAAGAGTCTTAACCATGCCGACGTTGCAGGCTGGGCAGGTGACATTGTTGACCTGCTTGAATTCTCTGATTACGGAGGAACTGACGGCACTCTTGAAGAAATGATTGCGATTGTTGCAAAAGATTATATGCTTCAGGATAACCCTGATGAGGTTGGCGGTTTTAATCAGCAGGATGTGTATGCAGACCTTGATGCATATTATCTGATGAGGGTTATTCTTGCCGCTGATTATTCAGAGGGCGATTTAACCGCAATTTTTGAAGAATATTTCACCGAGGAGCTCAGCCTTGAATGCAGAGCTGATTATTTCCTTAAAAACAGACTCGGCGGTGTAAGCGTAAGGCAGGATGTCAGAGATGCGGTTTATAACGCATACACAGGCAACAAGATGATAACTACACTTGAAGCCACAAGAGATTTCAAAACCAATAAGCTTTCTGAACTCAGAAAAGCCTGTTGCTACGTTTTTGCTGATTATATCTGCAAGCTTGCGGGTGACTATGTGGAAACTCAGGAGAACCCGTATTTTACGGTCTTTGCATCAGAAACTTCAACCCTTGCTCCCGGTAT
The DNA here is from genome assembly GCA_045588295.1 of Acutalibacteraceae bacterium. Classification (GTDB taxonomy): domain Bacteria; phylum Bacillota; class Clostridia; order Oscillospirales; family Acutalibacteraceae; genus CAG-177. The sequence continues at coordinate 333 of JAZNDY010000014.1, read as the reverse complement.
TGTTCAGCACATCAAACAGGCAACTTCTGCTGATAATAAGCAGATGGTTTATTACACTGCAACCGCTGACCTGAGCAGAGATGACGTTCACGTTTATGCAAACTATAAAAACAACGACCCCACAAGCTGGGGTATGCAGCCTGTTCTGACTCAGGCAAACGCTGCACAGAATAAATACGGCAACCCTGACAGTGAGCATTACGTTGAAAATTACAATGTTATTGCCGCAATCAACGGTGACGGCTTTAATATGGGCACGGGTGAGCCCGGCGGTCTGCTTATTATGGACGGCAAGGAATATCACGGCCCAAGCAAAACCGGTTTCTTTGGCAT
>JAZNDY010000013.1:0-1972 GCA_045588295.1 Acutalibacteraceae bacterium | reverse complement strand
CTGATCATTTTCCTTATCTATACCGTATGCAAGTGCAGCAGCTGTGGGCTCGTTGATAATTCTCTTAACATCAAGACCTGCAATCCTACCTGCATCCTTGGTTGCCTGACGCTGTGCGTCTGTGAAATAAGCAGCAACGGTGATAACAGCTTCGGTTACCTTTTCGCCGAGATATGCTTCAGCGTCTGTCTTGAGTTTCTGAAGAATCATAGCGGAAATTTCCTGAGGTGTGAACTTCTTATCATCGATGGTTACTTTGTAGTCTGTACCCATCTGTCTTTTGATTGAAGCAACTGTTTTATCGGGGTTGGTAATAGCCTGTCTTTTTGCAACCTGACCAACCATTCTCTCGCCTGTTTTGCCGAAAGCAACAACAGAGGGAGTTGTTCTTGCGCCTTCTGCGTTTGCAATAACTACGGGTTCGCCGCCTTCAATAACAGCGACGCATGAGTTTGTTGTACCTAAGTCGATACCGATTACCTTTGACATAATAAAATCCTCCTAATATTGTGAAGTTAATTATAAACTTAAGAATTGGCTACTTTGACAACGGCTTCGCGGATAACCTTATCGCCAAGCTTATAGCCTTTTGAGAAGACTTCGGCAACGGTGTTTTCACCGAAGTTTTTATCCTCAACGCTCATAACGGCATTGTGGATGTTGGGGTCAAATTCATCGCCGGGTTCACCGAAAGCTTCAACGCCGTTCTTTTTAAGAATATCGGCAAACTGCTGAAAGATAAGGTCGATGCCCTTTGAATAATCCTCAAGGCCTGCGCCTTTATTCTGCGCCGCTCTGTCAAAATTATCAAGCACGGGAAGCAGGTCTTTGAAAACGTCTGCCCTTGATGACGAATAGATATCCTGCTTTTCTTTTTGGGAGCGTTTACGGAAGTTATCGTATTCAGCGCAGATTCTTAAAAACTGGTCGTTTTTTTCATCAAGAGCTTTCTGAAGGGCATCCTCCTTGGAAAGCTCCGCTTGAGTTTCAACGGTTTCTTCTGCGTTCATCTCTTCGATTTCTTCGTTCTGTTTGTTCTTTTTTTCCTTTTTCATTATGGCTTCCTTTCTGTCAGTCTTCCAACGCCTGAGTAATCAGGGTGCCGACAAGATTGGTCAGATATTTGACACTTGGTATTATATTTTCATAATCCATACGGGTCGGGCCGATGATACCGAAAGTTCCCGAATCATTGCCGCCCACGGAATATTTTGCCACGATAACGCTTGAATTTTCAAGCTGTCTGTAAATATTTTCTTTGCCTATGCTGATGTTGAACGGGTCTTTTGCGTGAGTCATAACCTCGGCAAGAGGTTCTTTTCTGCTCAGGAATTCAAGCAATTCAACGGCATCGGAGCCGTAATCCTTATGCGAAAAAAGGTTTGAGCTGCCGCCGAGCATAACTCTTGAGCTTGCGGTGCTGCCTGCAAGCTCGCACACCGCCGCAATCAGCGGAAGCATTGCAAAGGGGTCACTGTCAACCGAAGCGGCAACCGACTGCATTGAAGCAACGCTGATATCAGAAGCGGATTTGCCGATTATTGCCGACTCAACAACGTTATAAAACTCCTCAATGATTTTAACGTTAAGCTCACTGTCCAGCCTGCAAAGGCGGCTTTTGAGAATGCCGTTTGAGGTGAGAAGCACAAGCATTGCCGTGTGAGGGCTGACAGGCACAAGCTCGATTTTGCGGATGACTGTTGAATCGCCGCCCGGTGCGGTTGAAACGCAGGCGCATTTGGTTAAATCCGCCAGCACCTCACCTGCCCTGGTGATAAGCCTTTCAGGGTCACCTGCAACGGAGGAAACGCCTGCCTCAATGAGGCGTTTGTTAAGCTCATCAATCTCACGGGGTTTCATCAGGTGGTCAACGTAATATCTGTAACCCGTCTGCGAAGGGATTCTGCCTGCGGAGGTGTGAGGCTGCTCAAGGTAACCGAGAGAGGCAAGCTCGCTCATCTCGTTACGGATT
>JAZNDY010000012.1:0-2714 GCA_045588295.1 Acutalibacteraceae bacterium | reverse complement strand
CAGTGGAAAATTCACAAAATACTTGACGTTGCAGAAGTATCAAAAGGTAACACGGTTCTTGACGTTGCCTGCGGAACAGGTGTGCTTATCCCTGATTATATCAGCAGAAAAGCGAGCAGGTGCGTCGGGGTTGATATTTCGCGCAATATGATTGAAATTGCTTTGGATAAATTCAAAAAACTCCGTAACGTCTGTTTAATCTGTGCGGATGCGGAATGTTTTGATTTTGGCGAAACGTTTGACTGTGCTGTTATTTATAACGCATTCCCTCACTTTCCGAATCACACAAAGCTTTTTGAAAACATCTTTAAACATCTCAAAGAAAACGGCAGAATTACGGTTGCTCACGGTATGAGCAGAGATACACTGATAAAACATCATTCAGGCAGAGCCGAAAAAGTTTCTTCAACACTGCCCGAAGCTGATGAGCTGGCTGAAATTATGAAGCCTTACTTTGAGGTTGATATAAAGATTTCAACTGACGAAATATATATTGTTTCCGGTAAAAAACGAATATAACAAAAAACATCCGCTTCACCGTAACTATAAAGTGGAGCGGTTGTTTTGTTATTTATCAGTTTTGTTGAAATGAAGTTCTTTCATTCCTTCCACTTCGTCGCAGATTGCTTTGAGATTGCAGGTATCGCAATCAAATTTCACGCTGTTCATAACGTGATTCAGCGTTTCGGTTATTGCATAATTTTTTTCAGCAATTCTTTCAGCTTCGCCGTAGTCTGCCTCTTTTGCTGTTATGAAAATAACCTTAACGCCTTTGACCGCAGGAATTTCCTTATATTTTTCAATCAGCAACGAGCCGATTTTTCTGAAATCCGCTCCGTCTTGCAATGCCTGCTTTGAAACACGCACAGCCTCTTTATGCGAGCGCGAAGTGCTGCGCATCATATAGCCATCCGGAAAGGTGTGGTATTTAACGTAGTCAATCTTTTTTATGAGGCTGTATGCTTTCTGCTCATCGCCGCTGTCCTCAATCTGCACAAAACAAATGCGCGCAAACCTGCGGTTATCTTTGATTTTATCAAGGTCATCACCAACCAAGATAATTGAATCGTTAATATTATCAGAAGTGACGAGATTGAAGCCAACACCATCAAGCTCATATGCAGTATCGCGCCGCATAATAACCTGTGCCTGCAGTGCATCGCGCCAAGGGTTAAACGGCTCAAACACTTCTTTTTTGAAAGGTGATATCAGTTTTTCTGTTTCAAGAATCAGTGAATCAAAGAATTTCATCAGAGCTTTTTATCCCTTTTCATTGTGTCATAGTGCTTGCCGAGCAGGTCATAAATCTTACGGATGAGCTTCATATCCAGATTGAAGAAGTAGATTGTGAAAGTAATAACAAAAAGCGCAAGGATAACGCCGAGGATAATAAGAACAATTTCCATATTATTTATCCAGTCCCTTCTGGCGTGCATATTCAGCCGCACCGAGTGCACCCATAAGCTGCGGGTCGGTTGAAAGCTCAACAACCTTAATTTTAAGCACCTTTTCGATAGCTTTTTTCAGTCCGTCATTCTTTGCACAACCGCCTGTAAGGGTTATGCTGTCTGTTGCACCTGCTTTTTTAGCCATAACAAAGCATCTTTTTGCAACCGCAAGCTGAATGCCTGCCGCAATTTCATCCATAGGCTTGCCTTCACCGACAAGTGAAATAACCTCACTCTCAGCAAAAACCGTACACTGAGCTGTGATGGGAATAGTATTTTTTGCCTGAAGTGAAAGCTTTGAAAACTCAGGCAGAGTCATTTCAAATGCATTTGCCATCGCTTCATAGAATCTGCCCGTACCTGCGGCACACTTATCGTTCATTGCAAAATTTTTGACCGTTCCGTCTGTATCGATTGAAATACCCTTAACGTCCTGGCCGCCGATGTCAATAATAGCCTTTACATCGGGGTTAGTGACGTGAACACCCATTGCGTGGCAGCTGATTTCAGAAATGTTTTCATCGGCAAAAGGAACTTTGTTTCTGCCGTAACCCGTGCCGATAAGGTAAGTAAGTTCTTCAGCTGAATTAAGACCCTCCACCTGAGCAACAGCGTCTGCAAGCGCTATCTCTGCACTTGCAACGGGATTGATTTTGCTTCTGTTTGTGACGTTAGCAACAATTTTGCCGTTTTCATCAAGAATGATGCATTTTGTGTATGTTGAGCCGACGTCACAACCGCCGAAATATTTCATATTAATTACTCCTTTACCAAGCTAAGTCGTCTTCAAAATCAACAAGTGAGGGGTCAAGCGGCTCCTCCTGAAGAACGGTTTGCATATATTTATTAACCTGTTCACGCATATCGCGCCTTGATATTGTTCTGGGGTCCATCAGGTCTTGCTTGACCCAGATAAAGTTAACGTTTTTCTCTCTTGCCTGGTCATCAAAGATACCTGCAAGGCCGTCCATACCCTTGCACGAAATCTGGTCATACATAATAACCGTATCAGCATCGTATTCTTCAACTATTCTCCAAAGCTCGTCAACAACGTTTTTGTAGCCGCCCTTTGTATGCTTTCTCATAATTGAACGCTGATATGTTTTTGCAAGATCCTTGAGAGATTGCTCCTTGTCCTCGTCGTCAATTTCAAGATATGAAATCATCGTTTCCATATCCATAACAACATTCATACCCCAGCAGTTTTCAAGCCAGTTTGCAAAGCTTGTATAATAGTTTGCGGGGCAGGACCAGACAACAGCTCTG
>JAZNDY010000011.1:0-13924 GCA_045588295.1 Acutalibacteraceae bacterium | reverse complement strand
TATTTCGCGCACGAGGTGGCCTTTGGATGTGCCGCCGATTGACGGGTTGCAGGGCATATTGCCCACCCAGTCAAGGTTGATTGTAAAAACTGCCGTTTTGCAGCCGAGCCTTGCGGCGGCAAGACCTGCCTCAATGCCTGCGTGACCCGCGCCGATAACGGCTACGTCATAATTTTCGGAAATATACTCCATATTGTCACCAAAGAAAAATAAAGTGTAAAAATCGGTGCTTATAATTCTATAAAAGAATCAAAAACGCCAATTCTCGTTTACAGACGATAGAAATTTCTGAAACGATGCAGAGTTAAATCAGAGCAACGTAATCGGCTGTATCCGAGAGGTTAAAAATGCGGTTAATTTTTATAAATCGGGGGCGATTGAGCCAACCCTTAGCTGTTTAATGATTAGTAAGTGTGGTTGCAGATTTCTTTGATTTTACGCTGTAAAGCGAGAAAGTCCTCCAGAGCATCAGGCTTCTGGTTGGGGTTGCGAAGCAGAGCTGCAGGGTGGAACGTGCCCATAAAGAGGATGCCGCCCTTTTCGATAAACTGACCATGCTGCTTCGTTACCCTGAAATCTTTGTCAATAAGTTTCTGCGCCGAGATTCTGCCCAGGCACACAATTATTTTGGGGCGGATGAGTCTGGTTTGCTCACGCAGCCATTGGATACAAGCCTCCTGCTCATCGGGTTTCGGGTCTCTGTTCTGGGGGGGACGGCATTTGACCATATTGGCAATGTAGATGTTCTTTTTGCGGTCAAGGTCAATTGCGTTTAAATATTTATCAAGCAGCTTGCCGCCTCTGCCAACAAAGGGTTCGCCCTGCAAGTCCTCGTTTTCGCCCGGGCCTTCGCCGATAAAAAGCACCTCGGCGTTTTCGTTGCCTACGCCGAAAACAAGGTTGGTTCTTGTTTTGCAAAGGTCGCATTTTTGGCACTGCAGACAGTCGTTTTTAAGCTGTTCCCAATTTTCATACATTGCCGTTTTCACCCCGTTTTTTATATATTTCTTTTGAAGTTTCAGCATCTGCCTTAATGCGGTTGCCGAGAGCTTCCATAGATTCAAATTTCATTTCGCCGCGCAGATATTGAAGAAGTCTGACCTCAATATCTTTGCCGTAAAGGTCGCCGCTGAAGCCGAGTATGCAGGTTTCGCTGCGCAAATCTTCATTTTCAAACGACGGACGCAGACCGATATTTGTAACGGAAGGGTATTCGTTTTTGCCTACAACCGTTACGGAAGCGTAAACTCCGATTTTGGGCACAACAAAGTTTTCGCCGAAATGCTGGTTTATTGTGGGTGCGCCCATCAGTCTGCCGCGCTTGTCACCGCTGACAACTGTATATTTATAGCGGAATTCTCTGCCAAGCATTGCGTTGGCAAGGGGAATGTTACCGCTTTCGATTGCTTGCCTTATGCGTGTTGAGCTGACGGGAGAACCGCTTTGCTCAATTTCAGGGCTTATTTTAAGCTCAACGCCAAATTCGTTGCAAAGAGCCTTAAGCTCCTCAGTTCCGCCTGAACCGCCAACGCCGAACCTGTAGTTAAAACCGCAGCATACGGCACCTGCATTAAGCTTTTCAAGCAGAATTTTTATAAAAAACTCACGGCAAGTCAGATTCATTATTTCTTCAAAAGAAATAACTTCACTTACCACTCCCCTGTTTTCAAGGATTTCATCCCTGAGTGAGGGCTGCAGAATTTCTGCAGGGGCTTTGCCTGTCAGACACTTTAACGGGTGTGAATCAAAAAGCATAACAAGCGGAGTAAGCCCACACTCTTTAAAAGAAAGAGCGCAGGCGATAACCGACATATGTCCTTTGTGGAGTCCGTCAAAGCTGCCAAGAGCGACAGCCGTTTTGTTTTTTATCATTATCGGCATCCTTGTGGGGTTATTTTTTTCTGAACTGCTGCTTCATACGAAGCTCTTTTGAAAGAATGCGTTTGCGAAGTCGGAGTGAAGACGGTGTAACCTCAAGAAGCTCGTCATCCTTAATGAATTCCATACATTGCTCAAGGCTGAGAACGCTGTGAGGAACAAGGCGCAGAGCATCATCAGAGCCGGAAGCACGGGTGTTTGTGAGATGCTTTGTTTTGCAGACGTTGCAAACTATATCTTCATTTTTTGCGCATTCGCCAACTATCATACCCTCATAAACGTCAACGCCTGCAGGGATAAAGAGTCTGCCTCTGTCCTGTGTGTTGAACAAACCGTAAGCTGTGCTTACACCTGTTTCGTGAACAACGATTGAGCCTCTTTCACGGGTCTGGATATCGCCTTTATAAGGTGCATAGCCGTCAAAGAGCTGGTTCATAATACCGTTGCCGTTTGTATCTGTGAGGAATTCGGCTCTGTAACCGATAAGACCCCTTGAAGGAATTTTAAATTCAAGGTGTGTTGAGCCGCCGTCACGCGCACCCATATTTTCAAGCTCACCCTTGCGTGAGCCGAGCTTTTCGATAACTGCGCCAACGTACTGCTCAGGCACTTCAACAATAAGAAGCTCCATAGGCTCAAGAAGCTGACCGTCCTGCTCTTTGAAGATAACCTTGGGTCTTGAAACCTGGAATTCGTAACCCTGGCGGCGCATTGTTTCAATCAGAATTGAAAGGTGAAGCTCGCCTCTGCCTGATACTTTGAATGTATCTGTGCTTTCAGTTTCTTCAACTCTCATGCTCACGTTTGTTTCAACCTCTTTGAAAAGGCGGTCACGCACGTTTCTGGAAGTAACGAACTTGCCCTCCTTGCCTGCAAAGGGGCTGTCGTTAACGATAAAGTTCATTGAAATGGTGGGCTCGTCTATCTTTATGAAAGGCAGAGCCTCAACGCATTCGGGGTCACAGGCAGTTTCACCGATGTTGATGCCCTCTATACCCGAAACGCAGATAATATCGCCTGCTTCGGCTTCTTCACACTCAACTCTGGCAAGACCCTCAAACTGATAAAGGCGTGAAACCTTAACGTTTTGGCGGCTGCCGTCATCCTTGCAGAGAGTAATCTGCTGATTTTTTCTGATGCGTCCCCTTTCAACTCTGCCAACACCGATTCTGCCGACGTAATCGTCATAATCAAGGCTTGAGAAGAGCACCTGAAGAGGTTCGTCAGGGTTGCCTGCGGGGGCATCGATGTTTTCAAGAATAGCATCAAAAAGAGGCTGCATATCGCCGCTTCTTGTGTTGGGGTCAAGGCTTGAATAGCCGTCTCTTGCGCTTGCATAAACAACGGGGAATTCAAGCTGGTCTTCGTCTGCACCAAGGTCAATGAAAAGGTCAAGCACCTCGTCAACAACCTCATAAGGTCTTGCGTTGGGGCGGTCAACCTTGATGATAACAACAAGAACTTTCTTTTTAAGACCGAGAGGCTTTTTGAGAACGAATCTTGTCTGGGGCATACAGCCTTCAAATGCATCAACAAGCAACAGAACGCCGTCAACCATCATCAGAATACGTTCAACCTCGCCGCCGAAATCAGCGTGACCGGGAGTGTCAACAATGTTGATTTTTGTATTTTTATAATGAATTGAAGTGTTTTTTGAAAGAATTGTGATGCCTCTTTCACGCTCAAGGTCGTTGGAGTCCATAACACGGTCTGCAACCTGTTCATTATCACGGAAAGTACCGCTCTGCTTAAGCATTTCATCAACCATTGTGGTTTTGCCGTGGTCAACGTGAGCGATGATGGCAACGTTTCTTAAATCTTTTTTCTGCGACAAGGGAATCGCCTCCATAGATAGATTGTTTATGTAAAGTGATATTGTTTTCAGTGTTATACACGGCGTTGATTACCCGAATATCGGGGCAGGCGCCGTCACCTGCCCCGACGGATGGTGAGAATTATTCTGTAACGGCGAAGCCTTCTTTTTCGCGCTTCACCTTGAGTTTTGCAAGCATATCTTCTTTTTCTTTGCCTGCGATTTTATAGAAGAACATGGGGATTGAGCAAAGGAGCATACTGATGCCGGGAACAAGAGAAACAAGAAGGAACATGGGGAATCTGATATTCATGGCAATCTCATATGCAGGAACAATGTTTGTTGCGGATACAACTTCTTCGGGGTTCATGCCGAGAACCATATAGAATATGATAATGCCTGAGGTTGCAAAAGCGTTACCGATTTTGTTAATGAAGCCCTGGCAAGCTGAACCCAGACCGTTTTCTCTGTGACCTGTTTTGAGCTCCATATAATCAAGGCTGTCGCAAATCATAGCATATGAAACAACGTTGATAACGCCGAGCGGAATTGACTGAACAGCAATAAAGGGAGCAAGAATATAAAGGCTGTTAAGGTTTGTTACATAACCGATAACTGTTGTTGCGATGCTTGCAACAAAGCCTGCAAGGCAGGTTACGATAACAATCTTTTTATAGTCGAATTTCTTCATAAGCATGGGCATAAGAAGCGTTGCGCCGAACATACCGATGATAGTGCTTACAAGGAACAGGGTGTTAACGTTTGAAACGCTTTGTTCAATAATCTTTGTTTTTTCATCAAGAGTCATTCCTGCGGTAGGCTTGTCACCAACGTAGAAAGTGTAACGTGCAACGTGGATTGCTGCAGCCTGAACAAGATATCTTCCGCTTGAAAGCACGCCCATAATAACCACAAGCATAAGAGGTTTGCACTTGAAAATTCTTGAAAGGCTGCCGGGCTGACCGCGAACCTTTTTCTTATCGGGCAAAACAACCTTTTCTTTGATGTGGAAATAGCTGTTAATATAAAGAGCGCCGCCGATGATAACGATTGAAACGGCAATCAAAAGGTATTTTGTTTTGCCGAATTCAATGGGGTTGGCTTTTTCGTTGATGAAGAGACCGACGATTGCGGGGATAATCAGGAAGAAAAGCTCAGGAACAGCCGAACCGAGGCTGTTTATGATTTTGGTGAACGAAATAACGTCACTGCGTTCCTTTGAGTTGGGGGTAAGAACGTTGGGCAGGCTCCAGAAAGGAACGTCTGCCATTGTGTAGGCCATACCCCAGAGAACGTAAACAATCGCCGTGAAAACCATAAGAGGAACAGGCTCGAGGTTGGGGCTGAGGAACATCAGTATAGTCAAAACGGAGATAATGGGAGTTGCGATAAGTATATAAGGTCTCATTCTGCCTGTTTTGAGAGTTTTTCTGTCAACAATCATACCCATAAGAGGGTCGTTGATTGCATCCCAGATTCTTGCGGCAAGCATAAGAATGAGGATGAACATAAGAGGAAGCTGAAGAACGTTAACGTAATAGTCACTGATTTTGCCTGACATAATGGCATAAATCATACCCTGACCGCCTGCGCCGAGGGCATACATCCACAGTTCTTTTTTGCTGACATATTTTTTATCTTGCATAAAAGATTTTCCTTTCTTTGCAGATTTTATGATTCGTATTGCTTCATTTTTTCTGCCCACTCGGTTTCAAATTTTTCCTTTATGCCTGCATAGACTTCTGCAGGAATATCGGGGTTACCCTTTGAATAACCGGGAACATACATATCGCCTGCTGTTTTGGTAACAGTGCATTCCGTGTCGTTTCTCCACTTTTCTCTTTCTTCGGGTTTGCGGAGATCAGGAATATCAAGAGGAATACCGCCCTGAAGCACTGAACGGTAAGCAAACATACCGGGCAGGAACATATCCATTGCCTCATAAACGTCAATAACGTCCATATTTTCTCTGCCTCTGACAGCCTCAACAACGTTATACATAACGTACCAGTCAGAACCGCCGTGGCCTGAAGGTGCGGCAAGGCGAGAGAAGCAGTCCCCTGTTGATCTTTCAACGGGTCTGTTTGCGTTCTCACCTTCATATTCGTCAAGGTTAACGTAAAGCTTGTTAACGTGGTCTGTGGTGCAGGCATCTTCACGGGCGCATTCCATTCTGCCCTTTGGGCCGTAGATGCTGTACCAAACGGAATTTCTTGAGGGGCCAACGCCGTGAATGCTCTTAAGCACGGCGCCGTTTTCAAGAGTAATCATTTCAATGCCCGTGTGGCCTGCTTTTGCTCCCATTCTTGCCATTCTGGCATTGAAAGGAAGCTCAAAGCCTGTTACCTTAACGGGTTTAAGACCTGTGATGTGAATGAGAGGACCGATTGAATGTGTGCAGTAATAGCAAGCGTGCATTGTGTTTCTCCAATGGTCGGGGTCACCGAAGGTGATGTTGTGCCAGATGCTTTCGCAGTTGTGCAGATATTCGCCTTCACCGTATTCAAATTCGCCAAGCTCACCGTCACGGTAAAGCTCTCTCATCTTTTTGGGAGCGCCCATATAGCAGTAATTTTCTGCATAGAAATATTTTTTGCCCGTTCTTTCAACTGCTTCGATAAGCTCAACGGCTTCTTTCATTGTGAGAACGGGAAGAACTTCACTGAGAACGTGGAAGCCCTTTTCAAGAGCCTTAACAGCAAAGGGAGCGTGCTCTGTTGCATAGTTTGCAAGAACAACAACGTCCATATCGTGGTTAAGGAAATCTTCAAAGTTATCATAGAAAGTGATATCTCTGTCAGCATAGTCTTTCTTGGCTTTGTCAAGAAGAATGTCATAATTATCGCAGATTGCAACGGTTTTGGCACCCTTGACGTTATCGCAATGGTTAATCATTGTTCTGCCTCTGCCTACACCGACAACGCCGACCTTGATAACGCGTGCTTTCTCAATGTGTCTGCAGAATGAACGGTCTTCATAAACCATATCAACGCCGTCAACGCCGAGTTCGCAAAGAACCCATTCCCAACGGCCTTTCATATCTTCGCCTTCTGCATATTCAACGGGAATAAAGCCTTCTGAAAGATAGCTCTTGACGGCACCCATACGCCACTCGTCAGTGGTCAGATAGATATAGTCTGCCCCCTGCTTTGCAAGCTTTTTAACGGCAACGTTGTTAAGATATTTGCCAAGACCCTTGCCTCTGTATTCAGTAACGATACCAACCATATGTACCTGACCTTCTTTTTCTTCAGGGTGGTAGATGGCGGATACCGTGCCGATGTGCTTGCCGTTGTGGTCAAGGAAGAAGCAGTCCTTTTCGGGCACGCAGTCATCAACGTCAGTGATGCATTCATCAAAGAATTCGGGTGCGCAATCATCGCCTACAAGACCGTTTTTGCAGCATTCAACCCAAGCAGCTTTATCTTCAATGCATTCTTTATAGTTGACGATTGAATATCCTTCGGGGAGTTCAAGGTCTCTGGTCGGTGTGCCCTTGAGCCAATACATTTTAAGCTGTGACATAAAAATTACCTTCTTTGTATTAATCTATAAAACCCAAAAACGGAGCTGTTAAAAAAAACAGCTCCTTTTTGTTTTATCAGAATATTAATTATTCGCCCTTCATTTCAAGGAGTTTAGCTGTGCCGTCATAAACAGCCTGGCTTACTCTGATTGAATCCTTGATGGCAGAAACAATATCGTCTTCTGTTGCACCAAGCTCAACGGAATATTTTTTATCAATGAAGAGGTCGATAGCCATGATGTCGGCAAGTCCGTCAACGTCAATACCGCTTTCAATGCCCTTTGCGGCATATTCCTTTTTAACACCGCCAAGACCCATTCTCATCATCCAGGGAGCAACGCTGATAACCTTTCTGTTATCACCCATTCCTCTTGCTGAATAAACGATTTTAAGGAATTCTTTCCAGGTCTGGTTATACATAGAGATAGGCCATGCCTTTGCGCCCTTTGATTTTTCTGCTGCGCCAACAATAACTTCGCCAACCTGGCGAACTGTGTGCATTGCTGTGCCGCCCCCCGCATACATTGTGAAGGGAAGCTTATCCATTCTTTTGATCTGTTCAATGAGGATAACCCAAACGGGCTTTCTGCCGGGCTGTGTGCCGAAGATGTAGGGAAGTTCAAGAACTGCAACGTCGAAGTTATCGTCAGCAAAGGAGAAAGCAACTTCTTCCTGGTCGATACGGCTTCTGATATAGGGATGCTTTTCTGTGAGCTTCATATCGGGGCGTTCTTTTGCAAGGTATGCAAAGTATGAACCCAGAACAACAGCGTTCTTCATGCCAACCTCTTTGCAGAGGGGAAGAATTCTCTTGAGAGGAGCGATGTTATACTTATAATAAGCATCATAAACGGGTGCGGGGAATTCAACTCTTTCGTCAATACCTGCAGCAAAAACGAAACAGTCATAGCCCTGCATCATAGCTTTGATTTCGTCATCTGACTTTTCGTAGATATTGCAGAATTCAAGCTCCATAGCTTCGGGGATGGGAGCACCTTCGGGAAGAGGGGGAAGAGCAACACTCTTGACTTCGTGACCTCTTTCGAGGAAGATGCGCGCGGCTTCGCAGCCAAGAAGACCGGTGCCGCCAATCATAAACACTTTCATTATTATATTCCTCCTTGAATGTCGTACTCTGAAGTACTGTACCTATATAATATAAATCTTTTATCATAATTAGTCAAGATATTTTTTGAAAGTGTGAATAAAACAGAGATTTAAAGAATTAACTGTTTATGAATGAAAAAGTTCAATTTTTATTAAAAAGTAACCCTTTTGTCATTCTTTTGTAATTGCGCTTTGACAAATGTTGTGATATAATCCATATCGTGAAAGAGGAAACTCAAAAATAAGATATAAATCTGAACGGAGGGAAAGTATGAATCAGAGCATTCAGTTCAGAAGAAAGCCTAAAGTTCCCAAGGCGCTTATAGTTACGCTGAGCATAGTTGCGGCAGTTGTGGTTGTTGTTGTTTCAGTGTTTCTTATTGTTCGTATGCTTAAAGGTGACAGCGAATTGCTGCCCGGCGTAACAACCGGCAGCGGCACGTGGGAAACAGAGGGTTTTGAGAACATCAGCGATGCCAAGGTGCTTGATGAAAAGCTGATAGTTTTCACCGATTCCTCAAGCGGCAAAAAAGGTCTGATGACCTTTGACGGTGAAATAACCGAAGAAGCAAAGCACGATAAATTTTACGTTGTAAGCGACGCATGGAGAAGCGACAGATATCTTGTTGAAACAGCTTCATCCGAATATACGCTTCTTGTTGATGCAAAAACAGGCAAGGTGACAGTCAGACAGTATCACGGTCTCACAAAACCTGAAAAAACCGCTTATTGGGAAGAAAAATACGATTATCTTGCATGGCACGGCGAAAGAGGATATATCGGCAAAGTCAAGATGAGCGAAGTGGCTCTGGGCGACGGTTTTTATCCCATCTCAACGCCTGACGGTAAGTGGGGCTTTATAAGCAGAACACTGACTCTTGAAACCGACCTGCGCTTTGAAAAGGCAATGGATTTCTGCGGCAACTATGCCGCTGTCTGCGAAAAAGGCAAGTGGGGTTATATAAACTCTGATTTTGTTACGGCTATCGAGTGCTCGTATGAATCTGTCAGCGAGCTTGACGTTATGGGCGAAAACTGTGCTTTTGCGGTTTGCGACGGTCTTGTGCCGGTCAAAAAAGACGGCAAATACGGCATTATAAACACCGCAGGCGAAACAGTTATCAACTTTGTTTTTGAAGCCATTCTTCCCGGTGAAGACGGCAGATACATAGCAAAAAAAGACGGCAAATGGGGCAGAATCACAGTTAATGCAGATTCAATGAAGGCAGACGTAACTCAGGCTGATGATAACTCTGTTCAGGGCGGCGCTGCGATTGAGTCAGGTAACTATATTGTTAAAACCTCGGGCAGCCCTCTTAATATGAGAAACGAGCCTAACGGCGAAACAAGAATTGCAATGATTCCCAACGGAAGCACGGTAACAGTATCAAGCTATGACGGCAGTTGGGCATATGTTAAATACGGAAGATATCAGGGTTGGGTAAGTGCGCAATACCTTGAAAAAGCTCCTCAGAACGTAACGGCACCGGCAGTTTCAACAACGGTTGCTGCGCAGCCAACACGCCCTTGATTTTTCTGATTCGGAATAAAAATACGAAAAATTTTTGAAAATCGGACAAAATTTATCGATTTTTTAAAAAACTATTGACCTTTGCAAAAAAACAAGATATACTCAATGTGTATGGTATAGCCATACATCTGCATTTGTGAGCAACAATGTCAGAGCCATCCGATAAAAGACGGAGAACGAATTGCGCGTTCTCCGTCTTTTATCATTTACGGGGTTGATTCGGTAATGAAACAACCCCGTAAATTTATATTATTTATTCATAAAATCCATAATTCCGTGCCAGTCGTCACGGCTGAAATAATGTGTGCCTTCGCGTGTGCAAAGACCTATTTTGCCGCTGTGCAGATATTTGGGCTTGAGGAAGTCAGAATTCTCATAAACAAAGCCTCTTTCGCCGTAAAGCTCATAGACCTCTGATGCTGCGGCACAGCACAGAAACTGTACCTGCGGACCTGCCCAGATATCCTTAAGGGCAGAAGAAATATGTACCTTTCTCGGTGCAATCAGAGCGTGAAGAAAATGCTGTTCAAAAGGTGTTTCGCTGTCCTTGCCGATGAAATTTTTATAATTTTCGCAGAACCAGAACGGAAAGTTCTTTGTGATGTGCTCGATAGTTTCGTTTCCTTCTGTTTTACCGCGGTTGAGGGAGTCGCCGCTGCAGCCAGCACAGTTGGAATGAACGGCAGAAAAACGTCCGTCAACAGCGCCTGTGAGAAGGGCTGTTTTGCCGAGTCTGGAGTGACCTGCAACGCAGATATTTTCTTTGTCAACTTCGTCACGGGTCTGCAGAAAATCCATCACTCTCATTGCCGCCCATGCCCACATTGCAATCTTGCCGCAGGAGTAAGCTGAACGCTCGGAATCCTTATATATCAAGCCTGCCAGCCCGTTTGTGAAGTCACCGTCATCGCTTGTTACATCCTTGTAGCAAAACGATGCGCAGGCAAATCCGTTATCAATAATTTCCTCGGTGGGAATGTATCTGTCGGGGATATCGGGTCTGAAATTTATGGTAACAAAAGTTCTGAATTTTTCACCTTTTGTGGGGTAGACGTATGAAAACGGAAACTTGAAAATTTTACCGTAAACAGTGCACGCGGCTTCAACGGTCAGGTAGTTTGCCTTGCCGCCGCAGAAACGGCCGATTTCGGATGCGATAACGTTGAATTCAACCTTTTCGGGCTCTTCGGGCATGTAACCGTATTCGCTTCTGAACATTGTATCGAGAACGAGCGGTCTGATTTTTTCCCATTCCTCAACGGAAGTAACTTTTTTGCCGCCGATTTCAAGCGGTGAGGGTATATTCAGTTCTTCGAGCATTTTTTTAATCATTTTGCAACGCTCCTTTCAAAAAAATTCTAATTCTGTTTGCGGCATTTGTCAAGATAAACAGTTTTAATGCAGAAAAGAGCAGAAATATAACGGATTATTCACACACTTTTTACATAAAAAATAAAATAAACTCTTGTAATTCTCTTTAAAAGTAATTATAATAACATCATAATAGGATAATTGGGTTTTTGGGTCTGTTTTTCAGGTATTGACCTAAACGGAAAGAAGGCGGATAAAATGTCGGTTCAGGCTGTCAGAGAATATCTTGAAAAATTCGGCTATGCAGACAGAATTGCCGAATTCAGCGAATCTACCGCAACGGTTGAGCTTGCCGCCGCCGTTGTTGGTGTTATTCCTGCAAGAATAGCAAAAACGCTGTCTTTCAAGGTGAACGAAGAGGTTATGCTTATTGTTGCGGCAGGCGATGCAAAAATCGATAACCGCAAATATAAAGATAAATTCGGTGCAAAGGCAAAAATGCTCACGGCACAGGAGGCAATTGACCTTGTGGGTCACCCTGTCGGCGGTGTTTGCCCGTTTGCTGTCAATGAGGGTGTTACGGTTTATCTTGACAAATCACTAAAACGGTTTGAAACCGTGTTTCCCGCCGCAGGCAGTGCAGGCAGCGCAGTTAAGCTGACCTGCGACGAGCTTTTTGAAAGCTCACGTGCGGCAGAGTGGGTTGACGTTTGCAAAATCCCCGAAACCGAAGAATAAAGCAGTTTCAAGGAGGAAAATATGAGTAAGAAATATGTTATTGCCTATGATATAGGAACGACCGGTGTTAAAAGCTGTCTTTTTGAAATTGAAAAAACAATAAAGCTTGTCAGTGCGGCAATGGAGGGCTATAAACTCTATATTATGCCTGACGGCGGCGCAGAGCAGGACCCCGATGAGTGGTGGGCTGCCATTTGTTCCACAACAAAAACCATTTTTCAGAATTGCGATATAAAACCTGAGCAGGTTGAGGGTATTTCATTCTGCTCACAGATGCAGGGTCTTGTGCTTGTTGATAAGGACGGCAATTATGTTCACAGAGCTTTCAGTTATATGGACCAGCGCGCAAGAAAGCAGATTAAAGAAGGAATGGCAAACGGCATTCAGGTTGCAGGCGCAAACGTTTTCAAGCTTCTGCCCTCGCTGATGATTACGGGTGCCGTTTCCGCAAGTGTTAAGGACCCCGTATGGAAATATAACTGGGTTAAGGATAACGAGCCTGAAAACTTCAAGAAAATCCACAAGTGGCTTGACGTTAAGGAATACATAATCAGCCGTATGACAGGCGAGTTTGTTATGACAAGAGACTCCGCTTTCGGTACTTTGCTTTATGATATCCGCAAGGGTCACGAGGATTGGAGCCCCACAATCTGCAAGCTTCTGGGTGTTAACCCTGACCACCTTGCAAAAATTATTGACTGCACAGCCAAAGCAGGCGGTCTTACAAAACAGGCGGCGGCAGAGCTGGGTCTTAAAGAGGGCACGGCTGTTTTTGGCGGCGGCGGTGACGCATCGCTCATCGGTGTTGGCGCAGGCAGTGTGGAGCTTGGCGATACCCACGCTTATTCAGGCACGTCAGGTTGGGTTTCAACCGTTGTTGATAAGAGTGTTGTTGATGCTTCCGCAATGATTGCCGCTATTGTCGGCGCTCAGAAGGGCAGATTCAACTATTTTGCAGAGCTTGAAACTGCAGGTAAGTGCCTTGAGTGGGTCAAAGACCATCTTGCACTTGATGAAATCGGCATCTTTATGCAGAAAACTCACGTTGCGGAATCACCTGAATCTGTTTACACAAGCCTTTATGACTATATGTCTAAAGTTGTTTCAGAAATTCCTGCAGGCAGCGGCGGCGTTATCTTCACGCCCTGGCTTCACGGTAACCGTTGCCCGTTTGAAGACCCCAACGCAAGAGGTATGTTCTTCAACGTAAGCCTTGAAACAGGCAAAACGGAGCTTATCAGGTCTGTGCTTGAAGGCGTTTGTATGCACCTTCGCTGGTTCCTTGAAACACAGGATAAAAAAATCAAAACTTCCTCAACCATCCGCTTTGTCGGCGGCGGCGCACTTTCAGACGTAACCTGCCAGATTCTTGCAGACGTTACAGGCAGAACGGTTGAAACCGTTGACAGCCCGCAGAACGTCGGCGCAGTCGGTGCGGCGGTTATTATGGCGGTAGGCTTGGGAATGATTGACAGCGTTGCAGATGCAAAGAAGCTTATTCCCGCAAACAAAACGTTCAAACCCAATGCGGCAAACAAAGAGATTTATGACCGCAATTATGAAGTTTATAAGACTCTGTATGCAAACAACAAAAAAGCATTCAAGTCTCTTAACGGTTAATGAGGCGATATACTCTTTTGAGTTTATCATATAAAAGATGCCCTCGCGGCTTAACGAAAGGAAATATATTATGAAAAAATCATTCGCATTAGTTCTTACGTTCATTGCAATTCTTACCTGTTTTGCAGGTTGTAAGGCAAAAAAAGAAAAACCCAACACTGTTGGTAATTTTGCAGGCATAAACGTTGCTGCAGTAACTAAGGATAACGGCGGTGTTATCCGTGACGATGCAGGTAACATCGTTGTTTACGTTACAGATGCTGAAGGTGCAATCGTTAAAGATAAAGACGGCGAAGCTGTGACAAAATCGCAGGCTGTTGAGCACGCAATCGTTACAGGCAACAGAATTGAAATGCCCGACTATGCTATCAATATCCCCAAAGGTTGGTCTGATTCAATG
>JAZNDY010000010.1:0-12278 GCA_045588295.1 Acutalibacteraceae bacterium | reverse complement strand
ACGCCGCTCGGAGCATACTTTTTGGGGTTAGCAAGCACTTTGCGAAGAATTTCTGCGGTTGTAACGTTAACGTAAAGATAGAATGGCGAAACGCCTTCTTTTAGGGGGTTGAAGAAAAGAGGATTGATAACTTTATCTCTGAATTCAACACCCTTACCTTCATCGCTCTGTGACGTAAAATATTTGGGGTCAATGCCAAGATGTGAAGCGTAGCCGCCGTTCATTTTTTCAAAAGGCATTTTCATATTTGAAAGCATTCTGAAACCGAGACCGTTTTCCGCACTGCCGTAAAGCGGGTCAACACCGTAACCGAGCATATCCCTTGAATGTCTGCCGTCAGGTGTTGCACCAACCCAATAACCGTAAAGAAGATGGGTTGAGGGCGAACTGAAGTCAGGTCTGAAAGGATTGCCGAGATAATTCTTTTCGCCTGCAACGATATCAGCAACCTTTGAAGCAATTTCGCCCGCTTCATTATCAACCGTTTCAATGTTGTTGCCGAATTTATCTGCCGAAAGCAGGAATTCGCGCAGGTCTTTATAACCCTTGAAATCGGCCTTAAGAGCGTCAACAAGCTTATCCTTGTCTTTAGGTCTTTCTGCAAGAAGCTTATCAATTGCGCTGAAGCTGTCAGCAATAACGGAAACGCCGTGAATCAGGCAACCGCTGCCGTTATATTTTGTGCCCTGGCGTTTATAATCACGGGCATCAATGCCGTTTTCAAGGCCGCCCATAAGACAGGAAAGGAAGGGCACTCTCTGGGTTGAAAGCGCTTTTGATGCACCGTTTGCGGCATCAGCCATAGCGTCAACAAAGCGCTGAACGTTTTTATAAAACTCTTCTCTCACGTTTTCAAGCTCGCAGGCATCGCACTCAACAAGTTTTTCGCCCGTGACAGTTGAAACACCGCCCGTAAGAGTCATTTCAAGAATCTTTGGCAGGTTAAGCCAGCTGTTTGTTGTGTTGGCGTTATCCTGACCCATAATCAGAGGCTCCTGACAGCCTGCAATTGAAATATCGGGCAAATCTTCAGCATCAACGCCTTTTGAAGCAAGCACTTCAAAGAGTGAATCATCATTAAAAAATGAGGGAGTAAGCACACCGGGAGTGAAAAGGAATCTGCCCATTTCCTCATAAAGCTTTGCAGGTGTATTCTTATGAAGCTTAACGGAAAGAATCGGCTGAGGCAGATTCATCTCATAATAAGCATCCATAAGGGCATAAGTGGTGTCGTTAGTCAGGTCATTTCCGTCAACGTCTCTGCCGCTGACAATGATATTCTGTGAAATTGCCCAGCTTCTGTCAGCAACGTTGAAGAAAACAAGAAAATGTTTAAGAAGCGAAGCTGTTGTATCGCGATCAAGACCGTTTCTGTAAGGTTCAAAAATTCTGTCAGCATTGCCTACGGAAAACGCAAAGGGGTTGGGAGTCTGCTCAAGGCACATAACCTGCCACATCAGAATGAATGACTGAATGGCCTCAAAAAGGTTTTCGGCTCCGTTTTCAGGCACCTTGCGCAGAGTTTTTTCAATAATCTCAAGCTGAGCCTTTCTCTCATCCGAAGCGGTTTTTGCCTGCTCGGCGGCAATATCGGCATATCTGTTTGCAAGAATAATAACGCTCTCAAGAGCAATTGCAAACGCCTTATAGCCGTCACCGTCTTTGCCTTCAATCTTTTTGAGCATCTCTTTAACGCCGTGTCTGATTGCAAAACGCATATCGGGAATAAGATGACCTGTTACCTGCTCAAAGAAAAAGATAACCTCTTTTGTGTAGCATTCGTTTGCGCCGTAAACTTCACCAAGCTTAACGGCATATTCCGTTTTTGCAAATTCAGCTCTTGCTTTTGCAATTCTTTCGGAATTAAACTCATCGTTGGGCTCAATATCGCCGAAAACCGCGGCAGGGTCGCAATAACCGCTGAATTCTTCAACCTTGAATGCAGGGTTAATCAGAGCATAACTTCTTGCAAAAGCATCATCCTGCGTGCCTGCAAAAATCTGGTAATCGCTCAAATAAAGCGGAATGGTTTTAATGATATCACGCAGAATAAGAGCTTTTTTGACTTCTTCGTTTTCGCCTGCATAAACTTTATCAAGCTCAAGCTCTTTTTCTTTGGCAATAAACCAACCGTCAAGGCGGTTGCCTGCTCTTTTTTCTGCAAAAAGTGCCTTTGCCATTTCTGTGATTTTAACTGCATTGAGAATGTTTGTCATAATCATTTTCTCCTTTATGTTAACCGTTAAGTCGATACTGTTTTTAAACCGTAGCTGTTGAAAATACGTGTGAATTCATTTATCACGTCAGGGGTAACGAAGCCGTTTTTAACCTGATAATTCCCCTGCCATTTATCTTTGCCGTATTCATGGTATGCAAGAAATTCAAAAACCGCATTATCGGTTTTTTGCTTTACAAAATATTCTGCAAAAGCTTCGGGGTTAACGTTAACGCCGTTGATAACGGGAATTCTTATATGTATCTGTCTGCCGCAGGCAAGAATCGCTTCAATATTTTTTCTGACGTTTTCAAGCGAAGCACCCGTCCACTTTTTATGCTCGGCACCGTCATAATGTTTCATATCAACAATCAGATAATCCACGTAATCCGCAATTTCGCAGAGCCGCGGTGAACTTGCGTTTGTTTCTATGCAGGTGCTGATTCCGTTTTCAATCAGCAGTTTAAGCAGCTCAATCAATTCATCTGCCTGCAGAGTTGCTTCACCGCCTGTGAAAGTGACACCTCCGCCGTCAAAAAACATCATCCTGCTGCGCAATATTTCATCAAACATTTCAGCAACCGAAACGTTTTTTGCTTTTGAATTTTCAAGAGGGATGCTGTCTGCATTTGAGCACCATCTGCAGGCAAAGTTGCAACCCTGAAGATGATAAACAAGCCTGTTACCCGGCCCGTCCTGCGAATAGTTAAAACCCTTGTTAAGGACTCTCAAGGTCAGCACCTCCCCATAATAATCTAATATATAAGTTTAAATCATTTAATAAGATAAGTCAATATTTTTATAATTTAATATTAAAATTTAGTAATTGAAAAAATACTCTTTTTATGTTAGAATAAAATAAATATGCAGAAAGGCAGTGCGTAATGAACATAATTAAATTTGATAAAATTGATTCCACCAGCACCTATGCACGCCTTAACGTGCTTTCCATGCCTCTCCCGTCGCTGATAATTGCAGACGCTCAAACTGCAGGCAGAGGCAGACGCGGCAACAGCTTTTATTCGCCTGACGGCACGGGTCTTTATATGACGCTCCTGTTTGAAGCCGACCAACCGTTACCCCTGATAACCCCCGCCGCCGCGCTTGCTGTCTGCAGGGCGTTAAAAGAATTTTTCTGCATTGATGCAAAAATAAAATGGGTTAACGATATATTTCTTGACGGCAAAAAAATCTGCGGCATTCTGTCTGAGGGTTACATTATTGACTTTAAAAGATATATCGCAGTCGGAATCGGCATAAACCTGACAACCGCCGATTTTCCTGATTCTTTGCCGAATGCCGGGTCAATCGGTCAGAGCTGCAACAAAACTTTGCTTGCAGAAAAAATCGCAAATTATATTCTTGAATATGCCGATAACCCTGATGATTCCGCAGTTGCCGCCGAGTATGAAAAACTGCTTTTCATTATCGGCAAACAAATTGCTTTTAAAGAAAACAACGTGGATTACACTGCGGTTGTTAAAGGAATAAACAATCAGTGTAACCTTGAGGTTGAGTTGAGCGACGGCTCACCCAAAACGCTCTCATCGGGCGAAATTTCAATCATCCTGTGAGGTAAATATGAAAAACAAATTATACATCATTTCTGCCGCAATACTCAGCTTGAGCGTTATGCTTGCCGCCTGTTCAGACAAAAGCGGCACAGAGCAGACAAACAAAACAAACGAAACGGCAACAACGGTTGTTGAAACTGCGGCAGAACAAACCGAACCCGTGTCTGAAACAGTTACTTACGTTGATGAAAGCGGCTATCACGTTATTTCTGTAGTAATACCGTCTGAAACACAGCTGATATCTCATCCCCCTGTTCCTACGCACAAAAACGAACTTACCTATAAAACGGAAGATATTACCAAGCCTCACTCTTCCGCAACTGCACCCGTAACACAAAGCCAAACAAAACCCACTCAGCAACAGATTACAGCCAACCGCACCGAAAAAGCAACGGCTCAAGCAACCGTTCCCGTTACCGTGCCTGAAAAAAGCAACGGACTGACACTGCTTTTTAAAATAGATGACGTTTCAAAGGGTAACGATGCAGCCGTTACCGTTATCGGTGAAAAGGGCAAAGAATACACAATTGAGGTTTACAGAAACGGGCAGGATAAACTCACCTCAAATTCATTGAAGCCTGTTATTGCCGATTCAAACGGATTGGCATCTTGGACTTTTTCAACGCAGAATTGCGATAAAGGCTACAGAAAAATAATAATCAGAGAAATTGGCTCTGATAAATATATCCAGACGTCAATTTACGTTAAATGAAGGAGAAATAAAATGAGAAAAGGAAGTTACAAAAGCAACACCTTCCCCCAGAGAATATGCGAATATTATTATGCTTCAAACGGACTGCTTTCAGACAAAGCCAACTGCCTCGCCTCTGATGCAAACGGCACGGTTTTTATCGGCACAGACAGCGGCTTGAACTTCACAAAACCCGACGGCACTTTCGGTTCATTTGCGTGTGAAAGCGTTAACGTTATCCATGTTATGGGCAAACAGGTTTGGTTTGCCGCAGAAAACACCGTTTATCTTTTTGAAAACGGAAAAATCACCGAAATCCAGAGCTTTGATGAAAAAATCAACGGCATCAGCGGTGAAAAGGAAGCTTTTCTTATCACAAGCTACACTCTCTATCGCTTTGCCGACGGTGAATTCAAGCCTTACCACGGCACAGAGCTTCCATCGGGCGGTCTTGAAATTTCAGACGGGAAGCTCATCTCATTTTCAGGCAGATCACTTTGCGTTTTTGCAGGCAAAAGAAAGCATTGGATGTGCATTTTCCCCGAGCATTCAACAATGCCCGAGTTTAACATAAACTGCGTTGCGTTTGATAAGGCTTTCGGCTTCATCTGGCTCGGCACAGATAAAGGCGCATACATCTACGATAATCGCAACGGTTGGTACGGACACAGTGAAATTGATTGCCTCCCCGAAGAAGAGGTTTTCGCCATCAATCTTGCAGATGACGGCAGAGTAATCCTTTCAACCGATGCAGGTCTTGTTGTTATCAACAACGGTGCGGCAAAATATCTGCCTGCAACAAGATGGACCTGCAGCGAAAAGGTTAACGATGCAATCGCAGTCGGCTCTGATATCTGGACAGCAACCGATGAAGGTGTTACAAAAATAAGCGAAAAAATGATGACGCTTGAAGAAAAAGCAAATTACTGCTTTGACTATGCCGAAAAATATTATATCCGCACAGACGGCTATCTCACAGGCGTGATTGACATCAAAAACCACGATATTTCAACAGGTAAACCCTGCATCACAGATAACGACGGTCTCTGGACTCACACGTATCTCGGCTCACTCTGCTATTGCTACGCAGTTACAAAAAACGAAAAAGTTCTTGAAGCTGCAAGAAGAAGTATGCACGCTATGATTAAGCTCTGCAAAGTATCAGGCATAAAAGGCTTCACGGCAAGAGCTGTGCGTTACGAGGGCGAAGACGGCTTCGGCACAATTGTTGAGCGCGACGGTCACGAGTGGCATCCTTCACCTGACGGCAGCTGCGAATGGCTTGGCGAAACCTCAAGCGATGAAATGACGGGCCACTTTTTCGGTTTTTCACTCTATTATGAATTCTGCGCAAACGATGAAGAAAAGGCACTTATCAGAGAAGTTGTCTGCGATATGGTTGACCATATGATTGAGCACGATTATCACCTTTGTGACATCGACGGTCTGCCCACAACATGGGCTGTCTGGAACCCTGCAGAGCTCAACAACAACAGTATGTGGATGTGGGAAAAATGCATCAATTCGCTTGAAATTCTCACATTCCTTGACGTTGCATACCAAGTCAGCGGCGATGAAAAATACAGAAAAGAATTTATGCGCCTTGCAATCGACGAGCATTATATCATCAACGCCGCACAGCATAAAAAATATGACGGTCACGTTACTCACATTGACGATAACCTCGGCTTTATGTGCTCGGTAACAATTCTTCGCATAGAAAAAGACCCTGCAATCAGAAAATATCTGCTTATGGGTCTTAAACATCACTGGGAATATGAAAGAATTGAAAACTGCGCAACTTTCAATCTTATCTACGGTGCTTTTACCGATGAAGCCTGTGACATTGACATTGCAATCAAAGGTCTGCGTGACCTGCCGCTTGATTTTGTTCAGCGCAGAATGCTTAACAGCAAACGCAGAAACCTTGTTTACGACACGGAGCAGGAGCGTTGGGGCGGCGAGCGCCAGCTTCTTATTCCGCTTGATGCAGACCAGAAAATTGCTTATCATTGTGACCGTAATCCTTTCAGAGTGGACACAGGCAGACCCGAAAGAGCAAGCAGCCCAAGCGCATATCTGCTCCCCTATTGGATAGGCAGATATTACGGCTTGATTGAGGAGTAAAATATGAGTATAGGTAAAATTCTGACTTCATTTCTGACAATTATTCTGATGCTCCTTGAGCTCTTCACCTCAATGCTCGGCGGCGGTGGCGGAGAAACACCCACAACTCCGCCAACAACGGACGAGCCTCCCACTTCAATTGTAACACCGCCTGTGGGCGGTGACTCTGAAGGCGGCAGGTTTGTTTTCACAACTTACGGCTGGGGACACGCTGTCGGCATGAGCCAGGACGGTGCCATTCAGATGGCAAAAGACGGCAAGGATTACGAAGAAATTCTTCTCAATTATTATACAGGAACAACAATAAAAACCGATTCAGACACACCCACACACATAAAATACGGCAGCAAAAGCATTCCGATTGTTGAATACCTTTGCAGAACCGCAAAAAGAGAAATCGGCCCAAGTGCTCCCACTGAAGCACTAAAGGCACAGATTGTGGCAATTTATACGTTTGCAAAGTGGTATGATTTTGACGTTGACACATCTCGCCACGCCTATGATTCAACGTATGCCTACGAGGGCACAAACCTCCACAAAGCCTGCCTTGCAGTGCTTGATATGAATAACGATTCATCAACACTTGAGGCAAAATACGTTGATTATAAAGGCAAAGCGGCATTCACCTGCTATTTTGATTCCTGCGCAGGCAAAACAACTGCGGCAGCTTCCACCTGGGGCGGCGATTACCCATATCTCTGCGGCGGCAACCCCAGCCCCGAAGAGGTTGAAATTGCAACCGCTGAATTCACTGTTGAAGAAATGAAAGCAATGATTCTTGCTTATAACAGCAGCATTATCCTTGAGGATGACCCATCACAATGGCTTAAAATTATCTCTCACGATGCGGCTTATTCTTCATCAATCGGTTACGTGGAAAAAATGAAAGTCGGCAACAAAGAAATCAGAGGCAATGCATTCAGAGGCAGCGTAACGGAATATGCAATCCGCTCGCACTGCTTCAAAATGGAATACATCCCTGCATAAGCAAATACCGCCCTGTGGTTAATCCACAAGGCGGTTATTTTTATTCAGCCATATTATTAAGTGTTTCACCCGTCAGGCGATAAACAGTCCAGTCATTCATAGGTGTTGCACCGAGAGATAAATAGAAATCTATGCTGGGTTTATTCCAATCAAGGCAAGCCCATTCAAGTCTGCCGCATCCTCTTTCAACGGCAATGCGCGCAAGGGCTTTTAAAAGAGCTTTGCCGTAACCCTTGCCTCTGTATTCGGGCATAACGAATAAATCTTCAAGATAAATCCCCGCTCTGCCGAGGAAAGTTGAAAAATTATGGAAATAAAGCGCAAAGCCAACTTTTTTGCCGTCTTCAACAGCAAAAACAACCTCTGCCTTATTCTTTTCAAATATCCATTCTCTAAGCAATTCTTCGGTTGCGACAACCTCATTGCTCATTTTTTCATAAGCGGCAAGCTCGTTGATAAAACGCAGAATTTCAGCGCAGTCTTTTTCTGTTGCGGCAATTATCTCAGGTCTCATTTGAGGTAATCCCCTTTCATTGCGCTGCTCTGCATAACAAAGCCGAGAATCTGCTCTGCATTCTGCTGAAGCTCGCCCATAGTTATGCCGTCTTTTTTGCCGAGGGTTTTAAGCAACGTGCCGTCGGGCTTTTTTTTGCCGACTCTGCCGCCGCCGGGCATAAGCACGTTAACGCCTGCACGCACTCTGTAAGCCTGGTCACGCATATTGGGAAATTCGGGTGACTTGGAGGCACGCATCCACCAGTCTGTCATAATACATCCTTCATATCCCCATTCGCCGCGGAGAATACGGGTGCAGAGCTCATAATGGTAATGACCCCAGACACCGTTGATTTTGTTATAAGACGTCATAAGATTGAGAGGCTTTGCTTCCTTAACGCAGATTTCAAAGCCTTTAAGATAAATTTCGCGCAATGCTCTTTCTGAAACCCTGGAATCGTTATGGATTCTGTTGGTTTCCTGATTGTTGCAGGCAAAATGCTTCGGGCAGGCGGAAACACCGCTGCTCTGCATTCCTTTAACAACAGCCGCCGCCATCTTGCCCGTGAGATACGGGTCTTCGGAATAATATTCAAAGTTTCTGCCGCAAAGCGGATTTCTGTGAATATTGATGCCGGGAGCAAGAAGCACGTCGGAGCCGAGAATCTTCATCTCCTTGCCGACTTCGGCATAAAGCTCTTGAGCAAGTTCAGTGTTCCAGGAGCAGGCAATCTCTGTGCCGACAGGCATAAGCGAAGCACAGGAACTCAGGCGGATACCTGAAGGGCCGTCGGTTGTTGTAACGGGCGGAATTCCCTTGTTACGCATTGATTCAAGCACACCGCCGTAAACTGCAGCGTTGCCCTTTGCGCCGAGAGGGCTGTTCATTGTGTAATCGCCTCTGCTGACGGCTTCAAGTTCGTCTTCAGAAAGCGTTGAAACAAACTGTTTAAGCGTAACCTTGCCGTTTTTAACGTCAGCAAGCGTGCAGGGTTTGCCGTATTTGGGCGAAGATTCAGGAAGATTTTCAAGAATAATCTTCTTCAGGTCATATTTTGCAAGAGGCACAGGCTCATAAGCTATTCCGTCAGGCGTTGCCTTCATTCTGTCAAACGCAACAACGGGGGCGGCTGTCTGCGAAAGCCTGAGGGTAATCTCATCCGCATCCTGCATATAGCTGCCGCAAACCTCTGCCGAGCGCACGTCTGCACCAAGATAGATTTTATATTCACCTTTTTCAAGAATATAAGCAAACTCCTTAACGTCATCATAAGAAGCCATATCTGATATTTTGAACTCAAGCACAATTTTCTCGCTTTCATCAGGAGCAAGAAGCTTGGTTTTGGCAAAAGCAACAAGCGCGCGTGCAGGCTTGCCGAGCCTGCCGCAGGGAGCCTCAAAATAAACCTGCGCAACCTCTTTGCCGCTGTATTTGCCGATATTTTTAACATCAGCGGTAACAGTGATTTTACCGTTTTCAGCCTTGAAGTCAACGTTTTCAAAAGCAAACTGCGTATAGCTCAGACCGAAACCGAAAGGATAAAGCACTCTGTGCTTTTTGAACGTTTCAAAATAACGGTAACCAACGTAGATATCTTCGGTATAATTATTGAACTTTTTGCCGCCGAAATCATTACTGCCGGGGTAACGCTTATAGCTTGTGGCGATTGTATCGGTCAGCTTACCGCTGGGTGAAACGTCACCCGAAAGCACGTCGGCAATGGCGTTGCCGCTTTCCATACCGCTCTGCCAGACATAGAGAATGGCAGAAATCCTGTCACCGTATGCGTTAATGGCACACATATCCATAATGCCGCCGCAATTGAGCAGAAGAATAACTTTTTTGAAAGAGAGCGTAACGGCATCAAGCATTGCGTGCTCTTCATCCGTCAAATAGTAACTGCCTTTGGTAAGCGTGTTTTCTCTGTCCTCGCCTGCTGCTCTGCCGATAACAACAACAGCAACGTCAGATTCCTGTGCCGCCTCTGCTGCAAGAGCATCTGTGACAGGCATTTCATCATAGCACATAGGCCAATGGCCCCAGAAGCCGTCATCAACGGGATATTTTTTGCACCAGCTTTCATAAACAAAAGCAAGGTTTTCATTGAGAGTTATGTTTTTGTTAGCTCTTAAGCCGTCAATGAGGCTGACTTTATAAGGTGCGTTAACGTCGCCGCCCGAACCGTAGCCGACATAGAAAAAGTCACGCTGAACTCTGCCGAAAACAGAAACGGTTTGCTCCTTGTTAAGAGGCAAAACATTATTGTTGTTTTTAAGCATAACGATGCCCTCTGAACCGATTTGGCGGCAAAGCGAAACGATTTTTCCGTCAGGCTGATAACCGTTATTTTTCTTTGAGCCCATATCCTGTGCAGTTGCGGCATTGGTAACCGCATTAACAACCTTACCTGCAACCTTAAACGCCTTCTTTTTGATAATATTCATTAACGTCACCTCGCTAAATTATAGTTACATAATAAATATAGCATATCCTTTGTGTTAAGTCAACAAAAAACAGCCCTGTCAAAGAGCTGTTTTTGTCTGATATTATAATTCGTAATCAATTGCAACGCTCGCTTCTCTGACAGCGTGCATATGAGTTTTAACAACGGCGCAATGGTAAGGATCGTTCTGATAATCTTCAAGAGCTTTTGCATCATCAAGAACAACCTCAAGAATCAGGTCATATGAACGCTCGGAATGAAGAAAATCAACACCGACCGCAATATCACGGATAAGCGGAACGTTGCCCTTCATTGAAAGCAGAACTTCCTTTGCTTTTTCGCAGTTTTCGGGGCTGTTATCCTTGAGCTTGAAACAAACAATATGCTTAATCATTTAACAGTTCCTTTCTTAAAAAACAATATCAAAGAAATTGACTTTGTAGCCGTCTTCCTTGAGGTCGCCGTAAACGCCCATATTATTGAAAACGGCAACAATCATACTGATAAATCTGAGAATTGCATTATAAAGCGGAGGCATCTTATCACTGTGTCCGCCGTCAGCATCGGTCTTTTCAATGGTAAACGTGCTGAAGCAGGTGTCGCTTTCAATCGCATATGATTTAACGGTCAGGCTGTTTTCGGTAAAATCAATGAGATTATAGATTTTATCCATTGTGAGATATTCAATGCCGACGTTTGCACCAAGAGAAATATCTTCATCGTCTCTGGGTCTGTTGAGCGAACCCGAAACCATATAAACCGTACCTGCAGGGTCAGCAACCGTGCCGCCGTTAACAACGGGGGCAACTGATTTGTTGTTATACATAACATTTGAAACGGTGTAATAATGGCTGTGGCCGAGCAAAACAAGGTCAATTGCAAATTCATCGGCAATCGGCGCCCAAAGAAGGCGCAGAAGCTCGTTTTCACTCTCTCTGTGCGGAATTCTGCCGCCGTAGAGGTCGTGGTGGAACATCATAACTTTCCAGTTAACGTCAGGATTCTCTTTAACAGCGTTCTTTACAAACTTTCTGTGGTCAACAGCGCTGGGATTGTTGCTGTCCATAACAAGGAAAAGAACACCGTTTTTAACAAAATAATAGTCAGAGCCGACGTATGACGAAACAAGGGCGTCACCCTCATTAGGCATAAATGAAAACGTTTTGTAATCAACACCCTTACGGTCATGGTTGCCTATAGCTGTTGAAACGGGAATGCTCTTTACATAGGGTGTGGCAGAAAAGCCGATATATTCACACTGCAAGCCTTCACTTGCCTGGTCACCTGCAGAAAGAATCATTGAAATGCCGGGATTCTTCTCAAGAGCCTTACTGATTGTGAAATCAAAATTATATGCGGTTTCAGGCAGATGGTCGGGGTTTTTGTCGTCATAGCTGACGTGAACGTCAGTAACGTACATTGCTGTGAAAGATTCACCGCTGTCTGTCACAAAGCTGTATATCTGCGATTTGAAACTGCCGCTGATGCACTGATAATAATAAGTTTTGCCGCCCTCAAGGTTGCTGAGGGTTACTTTATTTGAATAATTGCCGCTGTAAGTTTTAACGGCATAACCCTTAAAAGATGTTGCGCCGCTCATATCTGCATTCAGCGAAACAAGCACTTCGGGCACTGCTTCTTCATCGGAATACCAGCTGATGTTGCGCTGTGAATCATCAGCACCGTTAAACATAATTATGCCTGCCTGAGCTTCTTCTGTTGCCCAGTATGCCGCCCAATCAGCT
>JAZNDY010000009.1:0-5199 GCA_045588295.1 Acutalibacteraceae bacterium | reverse complement strand
AGCAGTTTGGTTCTAATGACGGAAAAACTCTCGGGTTCCGCTGCAAACTCGGCAAAAAGAGAGCTCATCAGCAGCTCTGCATTGAGATTGACGCTATTGCCTGCCGCAAGAACGGTTTTGATTTTAACGCCTGTTCCGTCTGAAACACATTCAAAAGAGCGAACCAGTTCACAAAGGTTAACGGTTTTGATTCCCCTCTTGCTTCGCTTTTCTGCGTTGAGCACTCCGCCGTCAATAACAGCCGTTGCCCCTGCAGCAAAACCCTCCGCCTCACCTTCCGTGAGAAAGCCGACCTCTATATTATATTCTGCCGCCGCAATTTCATTCGGCTTATTTACAGGTTCACAAACGTCAACAATCTCTATGCCCTCGGGCATAACGGAATTGAGTCTGCTCTTGATTTCTTCAAACGGCATATCCTCTTCAATTCTGATATCAAGCGGTTCACGCAAGCCTGCCTGACCCAGAGGAAGCGGCATAAGAAACGTCATATAGGGATGAGGATTAAAGCCCTCAGTATACCAGAGCGGAATTTCTGCTCTTCGCACGGCTCTGGTCATACATCTGTTCATATCAAGATGTGAGATGTAAACCGCAAGGCCGCTCTTTTTAAACCATATTCTGACGGATTTCATCACACACACCCCCATTCAGTTTAGCTGCTCCGCAACCTGCACATTTTTCACGGCAACACGCAGTTGTTTCTCCGTTATGCGCTTTCTGATTTTCTTTGATGAGGAAACTCTTTGTTACGCCGTAATCCATATGGTCCCACGGCAGAATTTCGTCATATTCTCTTCTGCGAGCAGTGTAGAAATACGGGTCTATGCCGCACTCTTCAAAGCTCTGCATCCATTTTTCGCGGTCAAGATGTTCTTCCCAACCGTCAAAGCGGCAGCCCTTGCGCCACGCGGTTTCAATAACCTTGCCGAGACGGCGGTCACCTCTTGCAAAAACACCCTCAAGAAAGCTTGTCCACGGCACGTGCCTTGAAACACTGACTTTTCTTGTTTTGACGCAGGAAACGAGGTAATTCTGCTTTTCCGTAAGAACGTCAGGCTTATCCTGCGGCTCCCACTGGAAAGGCGTAAACGGCTTGGGAACGAGCGAAGCCACGCTGATATTGACAGCCACACTCTTACCTTTGGGCTTGTTTTCGTTTTTATAATATTCGTCAACAACTGCCTGTGCAAGGTCGGCTATGCCCTGAATATCCTCTTCAGTTTCGGTGGGCAGACCTATCATAAAATAAAGCTTGACAGCTGTCCAACCGCCCGAAAAAGCCTGCCTTGCAGTTGAAAGCACTTCGTTTTCCGTAATATTCTTATTTATAACGTCACGCAGACGCTGTGTACCTGCTTCGGGCGCAAAAGTCAGACCGCTTCTGCGCACAGCGTTAAGCTGCTCCATAAGCTCCTTGGGGAAGTTATCTGCGCGGAGAGAAGGGAGAGCGATGTTGATTTTTTCATCAACTGTCCAGGGAAGCATATTTCTGATAAGCTTTTCCAGACCCTTATAGTCGCTTGTGCTCAGTGAGCAAAGAGAAATTTCGTCATAGCCTGTATTTTTGCAGATGGCTTTGCACTGAGCCTCAACCGTTTCGGGCGATTTTTCTCTTATCGGGCGGTTAAGGAAGCCTGCCTGGCAGAAGCGGCAGCCTCTGATGCAACCTCTGAAAATTTCAACTGTTGTTCTGTCATGCACAACGTCAAGGAAAGGAACGACGAAGCTGTCAGGCGCAAACATCGAATCAAGGTCGGCAACGTTGCGTTTTTCAACCTTTTCAGGAGCGCCGCAGGTGGGTGTGATTGCCTTGACGGTGCAATCCTCATTATATTCAACGTCATAAAGCGAAGGTACGTAAACGCCTTTTATCTTTGCGGCTGCAACAAGGAATTCCTGCTTTGTTGCGCCTTTTGCTTTATATTCTTTGAGAAGGTCGATAAGCTCGTTTGTAACCTCTTCGCCGTCACCGGGCAGAGTGATATCAAAGAATTCCGCCATAGGTTCACCGTTACAAACGCAGGCACCGCCCGCAATAACAATGGGCGTCAGATTTTTTCTGTCACAGCTTTTAACGGGAACACCTGCAAGGTCAAGCATATTGAGCACGTTTGTGTTGCTCAGCTCATACTGCATAGTAAAGCCGAGAATATCAAAATCCTTGATTGCGTCACCGCTTTCAAGCGCATAAAGCGGAATGCTGTTTTCACGCATCACCTGCTCCATATCAACCCACGGAGCAAACACACGCTCGCACCACGCATCTTCTCTTGCGTTGACGAGAGAATAAAGAATTTTCATTCCCAGGTGTGACATACCAATTTCATATGTATCGGGGAAGCAGAATGCGTAACGGATATCAACCTTTGATTTATCCTTGATTACGCTGTTAAGCTCGCCGCCTGTATATCTGCCGGGTTTTTGCACCTTGAGCAAAAATTTTTCAATCTGTTTGGGATACATAAGCTATCTCCTGTTCAATTAACATATCTGGAATATGATAACATATTAAAATAAAAAAATCTACAGTTTTACCGTGCCTTTTTCTCTTTTATCAAAAAATCCGAGTACCGCAAGATAAACCGTTACCGCGCCAAGGCTTATGTTGCCGTATTTAAGCGCTGTAAAAAAGGCAAAAAACGAAAGCGGCACGAGCACCGCCCACATTACCGCCGTGCATATTTTATCCGCTTTTTCTTCAGGCATAAGCCTGCGCATAATCTCAAAAAGTATATTGCCGCCGTCAAGCGGTCTGCAGGGAAGCATATTGAAAGCGCCCGTAACAAGGCTGATTACCGCAAGATTTTGCGCTGAAGAAACTTTTGAAGCGCACAAAGCAAAAACAGCATACAGTATGAAGTTTGCCGCAGGCCCGGAAACATAAACCAACACGTCATACCGCCTTGAGCAAACGGGCATACGCTCAAGTTTTATGCCGTAAAACGATAATTCCACAAGCGCAGGTTTTTCGCCACATATAAGCAAACAAACAATATGAGCCGCCTCGTGAACAAAACAGCAAAAAAGAGCCTCGGCGCACACTCCGCTTTTATCAAGAATCAGCATACAGGTAACTGTTGCCGCAAAAGAAAAACTGATTTTCACATCTGTTTCGCCGTGCTTAATTTTCATCGGAATAAATAAGCGGTTCAGGGTCAACTCTCACACCGTCAATTCTGACCTCAAAATGCAGGTGAGGGCCCGTTGACCAGCCCGTAGAGCCAACAAGACCGAGAGTTTCGCCTTTTCTTAACACGGTCCCCTCGGGGGCATATATCTCACTGAGGTGGCAGTAATAAGTTTCAAAGCCGTCTGAATGTTCAATAAGAACGTATCTGCCCCACACGTCGCTTTCACCCGAATCGGTAACCACACCGCCGTAAGCCGCCGCAACGGGCGTGCCTTCAGCTGCCGCAAGGTCAATGCCCGTGTGAAAACCGTATTTGCCGGAAACAGGGTTTGTTCTGTAGCCGAAAGGTGAGGTTAATCTGCCGCTGACAGGCACGGTTACGGGCGCACTGACAGTGTAAGAAGCAAAGCTCGTGCCTTTTATTGCCTGTTCCGATTCTATATCCTCGCCACCCGAGCCCGTTATTTTGCCAACCGCTATAACGTTATCAGCATCACAGTCTGCCGCGCTTACGGAATCAACCGTTATTTTTGCCGTAACCACCTCAAAATCAGCGGCAGAATAAGCCGTTTTGTTTGCGCGATATACCGCGGCATTATTATTAACGCCGCTCACAATGCGGCTGCTATCATTTTCCGCTTCAGTCAAAACACCCAAAAGAAGAACAACCGTTGCAACAACAGCGCACAAAGCGCAACTGACAGCCGCAAACCGCACAACTCCCGCCCTGTCAGCTTTTTTTCTGCTGTATTTGTGATTTTTTGAATCAAAAAACATCATTTTACCTCTGCCTGTAAACGGAAATCCGTTAATCGCACCGTTCATAAATCCCTCCGCAAAAAAGTTTCTTTAAAAATATATGAGCAGTACAAGGCTTGTTATGATAAAAAAGAGCTCGCACCGAACGATGCGAACTCTTTATATTATCTTAATCCCGTGCTGTTATTAAGCAGAAGTGAGCTGTAAATAAACAAAACGTCTGCATTGTTGAAATCAACCATTGTTTTGAGCATATCGGAATGCATATAGCGGATATCCACCACAGTGATTTTAGAGTAACTCTGAATCAGAAGCGGTGCAAGACTGCTGCCGTATGAATCCCTGAAAATCACAAGTTCTTTGCCGCTTTTATTCTGCGGATTTGTTATCTCAATAAAAGGCTGGCTGCCCGAAAGATACATTTCGTAAGAATCCTTACCCTTTGCTCTCTCAATATCATAAACAGGTATCTCAACAAACATACCCGTTTTTTCATCTACGCATCTGACCTTGCAGTTGTTAATTGCACTGTTATGAAGAATCTTTATGCTGTCAGGCTCAATGCCGGGCAAAGCAGCCTGCGCATAATAAGTGCCGTAAAAAGGAACACCCATCTGCGTAACGTTAAAATCGTTTTTAAATTCAGCCCCCATCTGCGTTGCAAGGTGAGAAGCAACGTCAACAATTTTTTCCTGTCGCCAATGGCTGTCGGTGTAATAATAATCATCAGCCGAAAGCAAGGGGTAGATGTCAATATACTGTGCATAATTCATTCTGTCCTGCATACCCGAAGCAAGCTTGTCATAATCTATTGCAAGATAGCCGCCTTCTTTGGCAAGAAAGAAGTTTTTATCCGGCACAACAGAAAGATACACCTTTGCGTTTTTATCTTTGATATAACTGTTGTAAATATGGTTGAATCTGCCTGCGGCGTAATCCAGCATATCCTCTTTGAGCGGATATTCAAGCTTTGATATATGCCCGTTTTCAAGAATAACGTCATTGTTATCCATATTCAAAAAAACATAGTTAGAAAAAACTGCTTTTATGCTTCTGAAAGTGTCGCGCGCAGGGAATTGGTCAAGAGTGAACGTTTCAAATTCTTTCATAAACTCGCCCGAGATAACTCTCTCAAGCGTAAGCTCGGGAAAAGTGGCAAGCACTCTTCTTTCGCTGTCAGAAAACGCGGTTTCTTCTTTAACAAGATTCCAGCCGAAGAATCCAAGGAACAGAGCCGCCATAAAAACCGAAAGAACAATATTTTTAACCTTTGTACTCATCACGGCACCTCCTTAAAATCTGAAATA
>JAZNDY010000008.1:0-23800 GCA_045588295.1 Acutalibacteraceae bacterium | reverse complement strand
CGATCCGACTTCATCGCAAATTGCACCTGACGAATCGGTTGAGCCGTCATCAACAAGGATTATTTCAAAGTTCCCGTATGTCTGATTTAAAACGCTGTCAACGCATTCACGCAAGTATTCTTCAACGTTATAAACGGGAATTATTACGCTTACGAGAGCCTGATTTTCCATTAACTCAACCCTTTAATCTTTCTTTGATAACGATTAAAACCGTTGCGATGAATTTTTTTAAATCCGAAACAAAGCCGTAGGAATAATGCTTTTTGAGGGTTTTCTGAATTCTTTTGTCAATATTAACATCAGCAAAAACAGGGTCTGCGATTGCTTTTGTTAAATCAACACGCATTTTTTCGGCATCGTCCGCCTTGCTGTGCACGCCCGATTCATCGCAGCCGATGTTTGTGATGTATGAAAAACGGGGATAAACCGTGAGCAAATCTTTTTTGACAAGATGAGCGCCGAAACGCACTGACCATGAGCTGCCGTTGCCTTTGGTCTGGCGGTAAAGGCGGATAAACCTGTCGCTGCCGTTGGAATTAAGCTTTTTAATAAGCTTTGGTGAGCGGTAAAAATCGCCGATATTCCTCAACTCCCAGTCAACGCCTTCCCAGCGGTCTGCCCAGGTTGCCCAGGTGCAGCTGCAGGAGCGATAAGCGGCAAAAACATCGTGTTTATAATCATCAGGCAAATCAATCATAGGTGAATAGCCTGATAGTGAGCCGATTATTTTGTTGTTTTCATAATAATCAAGTGCGCCGTTTATATAATTGAGAAAACAGGGCGAAACCTTGCAGTCATCCTCAACCACAATAACCTTGCCGTGTTTACTGATGACTTCTGAAATTCCTGCAATGATTGAGGCCGCAAGACCTCTGTTAACGGGACTTTCGGTAACGGTTACCGCCTTGAAATCGCCTGCATTTTTTATTGCGGCAACGGCGGCCCGCACCTCATCAACCTTTTGTTTGCCCGCTTCGTTTTTTGCTCCGTCAGAGAAGATATACAGCTCTGATTCTTTTGCCTCTTTACAGGCGGCAAGGGCGTTATAGGTCTGCGTGAAGTGGTCTGCACGGTTATAGACGAATATTATAATCGGCGCAAGGCTCATGTTATTTCTCCTTTAATATATCTGTATAAGCATCAATAAGTAACTGTGCGTTTCGTTCGGGGTCGTGGGTAACAAGCGCTTTTTTCTTGCCGTTTTCAGAGAGCGTGAGAGCAAGCTCATCGCTGTCAAAAACACGCTTTAAATTCCAGGCAAGAAGCTTGGGGTCATCGTTTCTGTAAAAAAGAGCTTCCTTGCCGTCGGTTGCCATATCCGAAACGCCGCCAACGTATGCCGAAACGCAGGGTGTGCCGACCATCATCGCTTCGCCAAGAGTGTTGGGACTGTTTTCTATTGTTGAGCAAAGCACGTAGGCGTTAACGCCTGCAAGCTTTTTTGCAACCTCGGGAGCTTTGAGAGGACCTGTGAATTCAACGTAAGCCTCAACGCCGAGATCTGAAACAAGCTTTTTGAGGTAAGCGGCATATCCTTTTTTGAGAGGGGAGCGCTTATCGTTGTCGGTATAAGGCTTGTAGCCTGCAACGTAAACCTTTACGTCGGGATATTCCCTGATGAGATAGGGCAGAGCCATAACAACAAAGTGAGCGCCTTTGAGGGCGTTGTAACCGTTGCCGACGTAGATTGAGTGCCGCTGCATTTTGTCGATGCTCCATTTTTCCTCATAGAAAGGGTCACGCAGAATGCGGCTGCAGGGATAATATTTTGCATTGGGATTGATTGCGTAGGAATGCGCTCTGTCCCAGGTTGTTCTGCCGAGTATGTAGTCCGCATTTTCGATTATTTCTTTTTCGGATTTCATTCTGGGTTTATACCATCTTGTTTTGCGCAGATGCAGAATCCAGCCCGCGAAAATCTCAGTGAGAGATTTTGAAAACATCATATCGTCAATCTGCAGGTTGCCGCATTGGTAGTTATAATATCCGTTCAGGATGCCCTGCATTGAAACAACCGACGGAATTTTTTTTGCTTTTGCGGCGCAGAGCATCGCTTTGGAATGAAGAAATTCTGTTCCTTCGATATGGACTATATCGGGCGAGAATTTATCAATTATGCCCGAACAAACCTCAATCAGGGTGTTCAGATCAGTTGAAGCTGAATAGTTGAGACTGTAATACTTAACGCCGTCTGCTTCTTCATAAAAAACCTGATTTTTTTCGCATTTGCATGCAATGGCGAGTTCAATGTCTCCGTTTTTTGACAGTTCTTTCGCCATGGATTCAACCCAGCCGCCAAGCACTTCACCCGTTATATTGAGTTTTTCTGACAGGTTAGCGGGAATGAGATTTGCCGTCCAGAGTATTTTCATATTTTTCAGCTCCAGTCCATTTGATGATGTCTTCAAGCAGCAACGGCGCAACAATCATAATTGCACACGTGAATGAATAAGTGAAAGAATCGGTGATCGAAACAAACATATAGGTAATCAGCGCTGCATTTGCTGCGGAAACAACAAATTTATCGTTTGTCATGTGCTTATAGTGCAGCGGCACGTGATAGAACATCATGACAAGCGCATAGCCGCCGAGCAGACCGTATTTGGAAAAAGCGTCAAGCACTGCGGAGTGTCCGCCGCCGTTTTCGCGCCAGAGTGAACCGATAACGGGATATCTGAAAATATCGCCGATGCTGTTTGAATAAGCTTGTATGCGCAGTTCAATTGAGTCGCCGGTTACGCCCGATTCCGTCGACGGGGTAATAAGGTCATTAACCTTTCTTGCAACGGCAGTGCCGTCAAAGGTTTCAAGAATCCAGTTTCTGAATGCAGGGATATACATAATTGATGCCATAACCGCAACGAAAAGGGCAACGGTAACAAGCATTGCAACGGTTGCGCTTTTGCCTCTGTAGAAAAGCAGAATAAGCAG
The DNA here is from genome assembly GCA_045588295.1 of Acutalibacteraceae bacterium. GTDB lineage: Bacteria > Bacillota > Clostridia > Oscillospirales > Acutalibacteraceae > CAG-177. Next base: position 20,869 of record JAZNDY010000008.1, on the reverse strand, counting down.
ACCTGCCACGGTTGCGAAAAGGGCGATTGAGTAGCCTGCAAGCTCGAGTACTCTTAAAAAAGTATATGCCCATGCAACCCCTATCGCAAACATAACCTTGTTGCCTTTAAAGGCTTTGAATGTCCATGCAAAAATGAGAGGACTTATACAGACCTGGGGATAAATCAGACTGTAGCCGCCGATTCCCTGTCGGAGGTATTCATAGGTTGCCTCGTCATCACGAACAAGCAACCTTGCAACCGTGTGGTCTTCGATAAGAATGGAGAAAGTTTTATAATTCCAAACCGCAAGCAGGATAAGAATAATCGGCACAATGCCGCTCAGCTCGTCCCATTTATCGTCATAAAAATAGTTCATCATAAAGCAGATAACAAGCATTATCAACGCAATTTGCTTTATCATGCTTTCAAGCTCGTATTTTTCAACGTAAACAACAATCATAACCGCAACAAGAAAGAATATTGCGCCGACTTGTTCGTGCCCCAGACGGATCGGGTTTTCTCTTATGAACCATATTGCAACCCATATAACCGCACAGGCAAGGGCAATGAGCCTGTAAATCATATCAACCTGAAACGGAGGCGAAAGAGTCCAGATAACGAGATAAAGAACCGCTATTTTTTGAACCAATCCGAGCGAAATCCCGTTTTTGAGCATATTCAGCCTCCTTTCTTTTTGTTGCAGTTTAAGATTTATTTCAGCCAATCCTCTGTTTGCTGAACGTAGTTTTCGTAGTGGAAAGTATCGTCAAGTGCATTTGATGCAGTTTTGTTTTTTATGCGGTACAGCATAGCAGCGGCAATATCGCTGACCGCCATATTTTTAAGCAGGTTGCCTCTGCCGCTTTCTTCAATGTATCTGCCCACGTCGCTCACGTTGGTTGTGATAACGGGCACGCCGCAGGTGAAGCTTTCTGCAAATTTGGTGGGGAAGCCTGCGTTGTTGCGCTTATCGGAGCGGCGGATGAAGATGTAGCAGTCACAACCGAGCACGTATTTTACGGTTTCGGCGTGTGAAAGTCTGCCCATAAACGTGATTTTATCCTTTGCCTTTTCGGGAATGGCAAAATCGGGATAAATGCTTGCAAAATCCGCTTCGGTTATGCCGATGATGCGCAGACGGGCATCGTCTTTTTTCAGCAAAAGAAAAGCTTCAACCACCTTGTCAAGGCTTTCTTTTTTGCCGTCGGGGATACCTGCAAAGCAGAACTCAAACGCATCGCCGTGAGATTCGGGGGTCTGATGCCAGATTGAATCGTTCAAATCAATCAGCGGCGGCAGAATAACGAGTTTTTTTGCTTTTTTATATTTTTTCTGCATCATTGAGCTTATGGCAATTATGCCGTCAGCGGCTTTGTGAGCAAAACGGCTGATGAAAAATTCGTCGAATGCCTTAAAAAGTCTTTTCGGCAGACCGCCGTCGGTGTCTTTTGTCCACTCCGTGCAGTCGTAGCAGACCTCAATATTCTTTTTTGAAAAAGCTTTTTTCGCCTTGAGCAGGGTGAGCATAGGTACGTTGTAAAGAATTATTCTGCAAACGTTGCCGTGTTCGGCGGCAACGGCTTCAATATGCTCAACGCTCACCATGTGGCGAAGCCATTGCTTGGTGCTTTTTGGGTGGGAATGTTCAAACATATCGGACTGACCTTCAACTCTGCGCAGACCGTCAAATTTTTCTTCGCTCCTTGCCGCACCGATAAAAACGGTTTTATAGCCGAGTGCGGCAAAAATCTTGCCGTTTGAAACCACTCGGTTTGCCGAAGCGCTTTTGTCAGGCAGGGTAAAGCCGCCGTAATAGATTATTGTTCCCTTGCTCATAAATTTTCCTTATACCAGTTGATTGCTTCGGCAAGACCTTTTGCAAAATCATAATCGGGGTCATAGCCGAGCAGCTTTTTTGCCTTTGAGATATCGGCGTTGCTGTGTTTGATATCGCCTGCTCTGTCGGGGCCGTAATTCGGCTCAATATCAACGCCCAGAGCTTTTGTGAGGGCATAATAAATATCAATCAGATATTCTCTGCCGCCGTAAGCGATGTTGAACGCTTCGCCTGCCGCCTCGTGGGGGGCAAGGCAAGCCTTGAGGTTAGCCTCAATAACGTTGTCGATATATGTGAAGTCACGGCTCTGCTTGCCGTCACCGTTGATGGTGGGCGTTTCGCCGTTCATAAGCATCTTGATGAATTTGGGGATAACGGCGGCATATGCGCCGTCAGGGTTCTGTCTTCTGCCGAAAACGTTGAAATAACGCATTCCGTAGGTGTCAAGCCCGTAGTGCTTTGTGTATTGCTTTGCCCATTCCTCGTCGCAACGCTTTGTGAGAGCGTAGGGCGAGAGCAGGTTGCCTTCTCTGCCCTCTGTTTTGGGCAGATTCGGCTCATCACCGTAAACGGAGGAGCTTGAGGCATAAACAAACTTCTTAACACCGTTGATTCTTGCCGCTTCAAGCATATTGAGAGTGCCGCTGATGTTGTTTGCGCAATAGAAAAGCGGCATCTCAATGCTTCTGGGTACGCTGCCCCAAGCCGCCTGGTTGAGCACGTAATCAACGCCCTCACAAGCCTTTATGCAGGTGTCAAGGTCTTTGATATCGCCCTTGATGAATTCATAATTCGGGTTATCGGCATACATATCAACGTTAGCCTGAAAGCCTGTTGAAAGGTCGTCAAGGCAACGCACTCTGTAACCCATTTCAAGAATTGCGCCGCAGAGGTTTGAGCCGATGAAGCCTGCACCGCCTGTGACAAGAAAAAGTGAATTTTCAGGAAAAACAAGGTGTTTATATCCCATTCTTACAGCCTCCAATACTGATAGCCTGCTTCGGCGTATGTTTTTCTTTCAAGCACGCCTTTGACGTCGATGATAACCTTGCTCTCGTTTGCGCCTTGAGCAAACATAGCGTCGATATCGCTCATTGAGAAAGCGGAAAATTCGGTGTGAGCAACGGCAAGGATAACCGCATCCATACCCTTGACTGCAGAAATATCAGCAAACTCAAGGTCGTAATGGCTCTTGCCTTCTTCCGCATCTGCAACGGGGTCTGCAATAACGGGGGTGATGCCGTATTCTTTGAGTTCGTTTACTATATCGATAACCCTTGTGTTACGGGTGTCCGGGCAGTTTTCTTTGAACGTGAAGCCAAGGATAGCAACCTTGGCATCCTTAACATTTTTGCCTGCGGCAATAAGCTTTTTAACAACGTTTTCGGCAACGTATTTGCCCATATCGTCGTTAATGCGTCTGCCTGCAAGAATAACCTGGCTGTGGTAGCCCAGCTGCTCTGCTTTATATGTAAGATAATAGGGGTCAACGCCGATGCAGTGGCCGCCCACAAGACCGGGAAAGAATTTGAGGAAATTCCATTTTGTGCCTGCAGCTTCAAGCACAGCCTTTGTGTCAATGCCCATCTTGTTAAAGATGATTGAAAGCTCGTTCATAAACGCAATATTGATATCGCGCTGGCTGTTTTCAATAACCTTTGCGGCTTCTGCAACCTTGATGCTTTCTGCGCGGTGCACGCCCGCTTCAACAACAAGCTCATAAACCTTTGCAACGGTGTCAAGAGTTTCCGCATCCATACCCGAAACGATTTTAACGATTGTTTCAAGCCTGTGCACCTTGTCGCCCGGGTTGATTCTCTCGCGCGAATAACCGATTTTAAAGTCAACACCGCACTTAAGACCCGATTCCTTTTCAAGAATCGGCACGCAAACGTCCTCTGTTACACCCGGGTAAACCGTGGATTCAAAAACAACGATTGAGCCCTTTGTGAGGTTTCTGCCGAGGATTCTTGATGCGCCCTCAACGGGTGTGAGGTCGGGCGTGTGGTCGTCATTTACGGGCGTGGGCACGGCAACAATGTGGAATTTTGCTTCGCGCAGTTTTGTTTCGTCTGCGGTGAATTCAACGGTTGTTTCTTTAATTGCATCGTCACCAACCTCAAGAGTGGGGTCGATGCCGCTTTTATAGAATTCAATTTTTTTTGCATTGAGGTCATAGCCTATAACGTCTGCCTTTTTTGCAAATGCAACGGCTATGGGCATACCTACGTAGCCGAGACCGACGAGAGAAATTTTTTCTTCTTTTGCAATTATTTTTTCATAAAGATTTGTAAACATAAGCTGACCTTCCTTTATTTGCACAGTTTGCTGATTTTTTCAAGGTATGCGTCGGTAACAATTTTGCGTGAGAAGTTTGCTTTTATATATTCTCTGCCCTTTTCGCCCATTGATTTTCTTTCAGCGTTAGGCATAGAGAGGAATTTTCTGATTTGGCTGCACAGGGCGTCAACGTCGCCGCCGTGATAGAGCAGACCTGTTTCGCCGTCAATAAAGGTTTCCATACAGCCGGGGTTATCCGTTGAAATAACGGGTCTGCCGGACGATGCGCTTTCAAGCAAAACGTTGCTCATTCCCTCGCCGTATGTGGAGGGGTGGATTGTTGCGTGGGAGGCAGCAACAAAAGGCTTGATATCCTTCTGACTGCCTCTGTATTTAACAATGCCCTTTTCTTCAAGCTCCTTAAGGAGGTCTGCGTAGTGCATCTCCGTTGGCTCAATGAAGCCGAGCATATTGAATTCTGTTTCAGGGTATTCGGCTTTTATTATTTTTGCCGCTTCAATATAATCGTCAACACCCTTATCGTGCAGAATTCTGCCGATATAGTTAAAAACAACGGTGTTGCCTTCTTTACCGTTGCCGCCCTCGGGGTAGGGGGCAAGGGGATATCTCTCGGGGTTAACGCCCGAGCCGGGGATGAGCTTGTGCTCACCCTTGACCATTCCCGTTTCTTCCGCAAGCTTCATATTGGTTGAATTCTGAAACATAACGCAGGCGGAGCGGCGGAATGAAAATTTAAAAAGTGTCATTATCAGCTTTTGTTTAAGACCGCTTTCGTTAAGCACACTGCCGAAGCCCGTTACGTTGCTGATAACGGGGATGCGCAGCAACCAAGCGGCAAGACCTGCATAAACGTTTGGTTTTGCCGTGTATGTGAGCACAACGGAGGGCTTGTTTTTTCTGAAAAGCGAAAAATAATGAAAAAACAGCTTTAAATCCGCAACAATGTTTGTGCCGCGTCTGTCAATAACGGGGTCATCATAGCGGTATTCAAGGTGGCGCATAAGCTCAAATTTTTCGCCGTCGGGGCAGGAGATAAGCATTTCGTAGCCTGCGCCGATGATTTCTTCAATCAGCTCCTTGCGGAAGCAATAGATATCGTCATCATTGTTTGTGAGCAGGGCAACAAGATGTTTGGTTTGTCCTTTTTTCATGATCATTCACCTTTCACCAAAACCTTGCGTTATCTGAAAACCGCAAGCACGGTCAGAATCATAACTTTTATATCGTCAATAAAGCTGAAGCTTCTGATGGCGGCAAGGTTATATTTCATCTTATCGGGCAGCACAACCTCAAGATAAGTTTTTTCAACGTCATCTGCGGCGTCAAGAAGCTCGTTTTCGTCTTTATAATAAACGCTTGCTTCCGACGTGATGCCTGCAGGCAAAAGCAGGGTCGCCATCATTTCGGGTGTATATTTTTCAACGTATTTGGGCACTTCGGGGCGTGTGCCCACAAAGGTCATCGTGCCGCGCAAAACGTCAATCAGCTGGCTGAATTCGTCAAGTTTATATTTGCGGATGAATCTGCCTGTTTTGGTGATTCTTGAATCGCCGCCAACCGTCAGCAGCGAGCCTTTGTCTGCATCCGTAACCATTGAGCGGAATTTAAAAATGCGGAACTGCTTGCCGTATCTTGTAACTCTGACCTGGCGGTAGAAAACAGGACCTTTGGAATCCGCCTTGATTGCAATGGCAAGGGCGGCAAACACGGGCGAAAGCACCGTAAGAAGCGAAAGAGAAACCGCAACGTCAAAAACGCGCTTAAGAATAAGATGACCTTTCTTTTTGCGCAGAATGTCATAATATTCACGCACTTCGGGCAACTGCATTTCTTTTGGCAGGTCTTCCCATTTTTTAAGAATCATAGGCGGTCTCCTTTCTCTTTAAATATTTTTTATTATGTCTGCAAAGTTTTCTGCAACGTATTCAACCTCTGCATCCGTCAGCTTTGTGTGAAGCGGCAGAGTGATTTCGTTTTTAAAATAATCAAAAGCGTTGGGGAAATCCGCAATATCAAAGCCGAGATTTTTATAAGCCGTCATCATCGGCAGAGGCTTATAATGCACGTTTGTTGCAATGCCTCTTTCAGCCATTCGGGTGATGATTGCGTTTCTTGTTTCTTCGCTGATGTTTGGGATTCGCGTTATATAAAGATGCCCCGAGCTTTGGTGGCTTTTGCCGTAATGCTCAAGGTGCATAACACCGAGCTTATCGCAAACCTCGTCATATTTTGCAATAATCTCTTTGCGCCTTGCCATAAGTGCAGGGTATCTCTCAAGCTGTTTTAAGCCGATGGCGGCGGTAACGTCTGTCATATTGCACTTATACCACGCGCCGACTATATCGTATTCCCATGCGCCTGCTTTTGTTTTTGCAAGAGCGTCTTTTGACTGACCGTGAAGGCTGAAAAGCATATATTGCTTATAAAGTTCCTCGTTATCAATGCCGTCAATGCTTTTCCAGGTTGCCGCGCCGCCCTCAGCCGTTGTGAGGTTTTTAACAGCGTGAAATGAAAAAGACGAAAAATCGGCAATCTCGCCTGCGTTTTTGCCGTTACGGGTTGCGCCAAGTGCGTGAGCGCAGTCAGCAACAACAGCCACTCTGCCCAGCGCACTCTGAATGCCGTTTGACGGAGCAAAAAGATGCTTCTTATTTTCCGCCGCGGCAAAAATTTTATCATAATCGCAGATAATGCCTGCAAGGTCAACGGGGATAATCGCTTTTGTTTTTTCGTTTATCGCCGCTTCAACACGCTCGTAATCCGCTTCAAAGCTGTCTTTTTTGCAGTCAACAAACACAACCTTTGCGCCTGTGTGGATTGCCGCAGAGGCAGAGGCGGTGTATGTATATGCAGGCACAATAACCTCGTCACCCTCGCCGATGCCGAGCACACGCAGATTAAGCTCAAGCGCCGCAGTTGCCGAGTTAAGGCAGGCTGCCTTGGGTGCGCCGCAGAAAGCGGCTATCCTGCGTTCAAACTCTTTTGTTCTGGGGCCGGTGGTTATCCAGCCTGAGCGCAGAGCCTCACAGACCTCGCTGATTTCAGCTTCGGTTATATCGGGCGGACTGAAAGGAATGTTAAGCATTTTCTGACCTCTTTTCTGCGGATGGGAATTACGGTTTATCTTTTATAAGTAGGCACCATTTTCATAACAAGCTCGGGCACCTTCTCGTCGTTTTCATAAGCGGCAAGCATAAGCTGCTCAAGGTCTTTCTGAAACGCGTCGGTGTCAAACTTAATCGGGTTGCCGATGTGGATGAGCTTGTTGGCTGTGGTCTGCAAACCCTCTTCAGCCATAAGCTTTTCTTCATAAAGCTTTTCGCCGGGGCGCAAGCCTGTGTATTCAATCATAATATCAACGTCAGGCTTAAGACCCGAGAGCTTAATGAGGTTGCGTGCAAGGGTATCAATCTTAACGGGCGAGCCCATATCAAGCACAAAAATTTCGCCGCCGTTTGCAAATGCGCCTGCAAGCAACACAAGCGAAACAGCCTCGGGGATAGTCATAAAGTAACGGATTATTTCGGGGTGGGTAACGGTTACGGGGCCGCCGTTTTCAATCTGGCGTTTAAAGAGCGGCACAACGGAGCCGTTTGAGCCGAGCACGTTGCCGAAACGCACCGCAACAAACTCTGTTTTTGCATCGCCCACGCCGTCATAAACAAGGTGACCTTCTTCTTCAAGGTGGGTAAACATTCTGGGGATATCTTCACGGCGGTTTTCTTTGATTTTTCTGTCAAACGCCTGAATAACCATTTCGCAAAGTCTTTTGCTTGCTCCCATAATGTTTGTGGGGTTAACCGCTTTATCCGTGCTTATAAGCACAAAACGGCTGCAGTTATTGACCATGGCGGCATATGCCGTTTTGTATGTGCCGATAACGTTGTTTTTGATGGCTTCGCACGGACTGTCTTCCATCAGTGGCACGTGCTTGTGAGCCGCCGCGTGGTAAACGATATCGGGGTGGTATTTTTTGAAAACGCTGTCCAGTCTTCTTGAATCACGCACGGAGCCGATGAGCACCTCAAGCTTCATCAAGGGGTATTTATCTTTCAATTCCTGCTGAATGGCATAAGCGTTATTTTCGTAAATATCAAATATAATCAGTCTTTCGGGTTGATGTGCGGCAACCTGCCTGCAAAGCTCGCTGCCGATTGAGCCGCCGCCGCCCGTCACAAGAATGGTTTTGCCTTTGATAAGGTTAAAGACCTCGCTCATATCGGCATCAATTGTTTCTCTGCCGAGCAGATCTTCAACAGAAACGTCTTTGAGCGCGCCTGCCGTGATGCCGCTGTTAACGTATTGATAGAAATCGGGCAGAGTTTTTGTTTCACAGCCTGTTTCTTTGCAGATGTTGACTATATCGCGTATATTCTCTTTGGATGCGCTGGGCATTGCAATATAAATTCTGTCAACGTTATATTTTTCAACGCTGTTAAGAATATCGTCTCTGCCGCCAACAATCTGCACGCCCGCAAAATAGCGAAACTGCTTATCGTGATTATCGTCAATCATACAAACAACCTTGTCTTTGTTTGTGCGGCTTTTATGGATGCTTTCAAGCAGCATTCTGCCGGCATCGCCTGCGCCGATAATCATAATTCTGTGAAAAGAGCGTGCATCCGTATCAGTGCCGAAAAGGTGTGGCATTGCGGTGAAGATTCTGTAAGAAAACCTTGACGCAAGCACAAGCAGAAGCTGAAAGCTTGCACCCATAAGGTAATAAGAAATCGGCATTACGCGGAAAATCAGGGTAATCAGCACAGAGTGCAGACCTGAAGCAATAACGCTGCCGATGGCGGCGCGCATAAGTTCCCTGACGCTCACGTATTCCCAGATGCTGTGATACATTCTGCAAACAAAGAAAACTGCAAGCGTTATTACTGAATAAAGAGGAATGGAATAAACAAACGGGTCAAAAATCTCTTCGGGAATTGCCGAAAATTTGCAGTCAGACTTTATCCACAGCGCAAGAAAATAAGAAGCGTTGACAACCATAATGTCAAACATCATCAGGAAGGCTGCTTTTATCTGCCAATTTTCAAGGTGAAATCTTTTTTTATTCTTTTTGGGTCCGGTTTTCTTCAATTAAACCAAATCCTTTACTGTTTTGATTTTTTGTGTTTTTTGCCTTTGCCCCGGTTATCGCTTTCACCGTAGCCGTAGCCATAACCGTAGCCATAACCGTAACCGTAACTGCCGTAGCCGTAGCCATAGCCTGAAATGCCCTGTGCAGTGCCGTTAAGCACGCCGCCGAGAATGCGGATATCACTGGACATAAGGTTGCTGAGCGTGCTGCGTATGCGTGAAATTCTGACAGCGTCCTGATACATAACAAAAATTGCGGCGTCTGCGTGCTGCGCAATAAACAGCGCGTCTGAAATAAGACCGCAGGGAGGCGTATCAACAAGGATGTAATCGTATTCGTTCCTCAGCGTGTTAAACATTTCGCCGATGTTTGCAGAACTGAAGTAGCCGCTGCCGTTCTTTTTATCTGCCTCGGGCAAAAGCACGCTGAGCTTGTATTTTTCAATGTAAGCGATTTTATAAGTATCCGTAACGGTTTCGTATTCAACCGCATCGGCTGTAACGTTAAGCAGAGAGAGAATGCTCGGGTGGCGGATGTCGCCGTCAACAAGCAATATTTTTTTGTTATGGTCAGCAAGAGCAAGCGCAAGGTTGGTAACAACGGTTGTTTTGCCTTCGCCCGGCACAGAGCTTGTTGCCATAACAATCTTTTCGCCCTCGTTGAGTGACGAAATAAAAACGTTGCGCAGCACTCTGAAAGATTCGGGGAAGCCGCTGCTGATATCTGGGTTTGTGAAAAGCAGCGATTTATCGGCAAACATAGCGCGCTTTTTATAATGAACCTGCGGCACAACCGCAAGCGGCTCAAGCGTGAGCTTTGATTTGATATCGTTTTTGGTTTTAACGGTTCTGCGCTGAATGATATATGCAAAAATAAACGCAAGACCAAAGAAAACGCCGACTATTGCGCCTTTTATGCCTTCTCTGACAAAACTGACGTCGTTTGACGGTGAAGAGGGCAAGGCGGCAGGCTTAAGAATTTCAAACGTGATGTTGCCCACAACGTATTCTGCAACCGCAGGGTAATTCTTTACGGCAGAAAGCAGAACTTTATACGTCATCTGCGGGTCTGTGCCCGTTGCTGTGATGGTGAACATATTTGAAGCGGGGCAATATGCGCTCAGCGAAACGGGAACAAATGCAACGTCAAGGTCCTCGCAGATTCTTTCCTGAAGCAGGTTGCTGGCAAGAATTGCAGGGAAGGTTTTTGAAAGCATGGAGGCCGTGGTGGAATCGTAATAATAAGAGAAAACCGAGATGCCTCTTACAGCGGATGCCTCCATCTGCGTGTTGACTGTGAGCGTTACGCTTGAGGTGTATTGAGGCACGTAGTTGAGCTTTTCCGTTATGCCCTTGTAACCGCCCGCAAGCACGGCGGCGGCAACGCAAACCCACCAGAATTTTCGCAGAGCCTTAAGAATATCGCTGATATACACGTTAACGAACGTTTCTTTTTTGTTTTCGTTCGTGCTGTTGTTTTGTGATGTCTGATTCATTTCAAACCATTCTTTCGATTTATTTTGAAGCTGCCAAATCATCGGCGCTGTCTGCCTGACCTACGGCGTTATCCTCCGTTTCGTTGGCGGCGTGATGCTTTGCATAGCGGCCGTAATGGCCGTAGTGACCGTAATGACCGTAGCGGTAATGCTTGCCGTAGCCGTAAGCACCGTAGCGTCCGCTTTCGTCATTGCCCGTGAAGCTGAAGGGCAACAGGCTCATATAAACGTTGTTAAGGATACAGCCTGCAAGGTTTGCGCTGATTTTGCTGATTGTTGTGATATGGTCGTTGATTGCGTTAACGTTTACCGTGTCGGTCCTGATAACAAGCACGGTTTTGTCAACCTGACGCAGAATATCCGTAACGGAAGAATCAAGCGAAAGGGGAGCGGTGTCAATAATAACAAAATCAAACTCTGCCTTAAGACGGGTAATCAGGTCTTTAACACTTCCGTCTGAATAAAACGCTTTGCCGTTTGGCGTTGCGTGTGCGTTAACGGCAAGTGAAAGCGGCAGCTTTTTGTAATGAATAAACTCAAACTCATCATAAGCGAGCTTTTTGCCGAGCAGGTCAGAGAGCGCTTTGCCGTCATCGGGTTTTACGTCAAAAATTTTATAGAGAGCAGGCTTTTTGAAGTCAAGGTCAACAAGAGCAACCGTGTTGCCTCTGTCAGCCAGTGAAACGGCAATGTTTGCCGCGCAGGTTGATTTGCCCTCGTTTTCAGCAACGCTGGTGATGGCAAAAACGCTGCCGTTGCCCCTTGCCTTTTTGTGCTCAAGCTTTGCGGCGATTTTATGGAAGTTTTCCGTAAAACGCAGGCTTATATAAGCGTTGCTGTGGATAAGCAGACCTTTTTTTGTTTTATGCCTGATTTCGCTGAAAGTCATACGCTTGCTTTCGTGCACGATGGTGCCGATGAGCTTTGAATCAATCTTTTCATCAAAATCGGCTTCTTTTTTAACTGTGTTGCGAAGCAGAGAAAGCACAACAATCATTGTGAAAGCAAGCGCCGCACAGCCAAGCATAACAAGGTCTGAATCGCCGCCCGAAGCCGAGTTTGAAGGGCCTGAGGGGATGCTCGGCATACGCACGATGTTTATGGTTGCGCTTTTCAGGATTTTATCCGATAACTGCGGATAAACCTCCAGCACAGCTTTAAGCAATCGGTAAGACTCAACGGGGTTATCCGAATCAAGATAAACTTCAACAAAATTGGTGTTTGGAATAACGTTGTGGCGGATTTTGCCGTCAAAGCCGCCTTCGCCCAGCTTTTCTGCGGCAAGCTCCTTTATCATATAGTCATCAAGAATGTTTGTGAAAACGCCTGCCATTTCGTTTGAAGCGGTTACGGCTGAATAGCTTGTGCTGCCTTTTGCGGTAACGGAAAGCGTTGCCTTTGAGGTGTAAACAGGCTCATATGAGCCAAAAGTGAGCACGTAATAGCCAAAGAAGCCGATGAGCGCGCTGAGGATAACCACCCAGAAGTTTCTGACAATATCCCTGAGCAGGCAATTCCATTCAAGGCTTAATTTGTTTCTTTTCATCAATCCTGACCTCCGACTATAACAGTCATAACGCTGTGGCCTCTGTAGCCGTTGGCGTCAGTGGCATAAAAATGAACGTGATATGTGCCTTCTTTTGAGAAATCAACGTTGGATTCAATAAGAACGCTGTCCCTGATGCTTTCTTCATAGCTTGTCAGCGCATCAACAACGTATGAATTGAAGTCAACGCTCTTGCCCACGGGCGTGAAAACAAGGTATTCCGTCAGCTCAATCACGGGTGCTGAAAGTGGGCGGTCCTCAACAATCAGGGGCAGTTCAATTTCTGCGTGGTCACCCTTGCTGTTTGTAACCGTTGTTTTGATTGTGTAAAAACCTGCAACAGAGCTTGAATAGCTGTCAGATGTGGTGATTATGCGCCTTGTTATGTTGCCGTCAAGGCAGTCTGTTGCGTGGATGAATTCTCTTATATCAATTCTCTCATAGAGCGAGAAGCAGAGGTTGCCTGTAACGGAAAATTCGGGCGAAGTGTAATCGGTATATCTGATTTTTCTTGTTGCCTTTGCAATGTGGTTATCGCTGTCGCAAACGGCATAGGTTACCTTGCAAACGCCCTTTGTGCTGAATCTTGAAACAGATTCCACAATGATTTTATCCGTCAGGTCTTTATCCTTTTCGTCATAAGCCGTAACGCCTGCAAGCAGCTCCTTATCGGTTGCTTTGATGCTCACGTCAATCACGTCACCCTTAACGGTAATAACGGGCATGGTTTTGTCTGTCCTTGCCGCGTCACCGATATAAACCGTGGCAGCGGTTATGGACACAATAACAAACATTATCAAAACGATTATTCTCATCAGTTTCATTCTGTTCACCTAAAATCAGCGGAATTTTTTGTTTTGCAGCACCCTTATGGGGTTTTGCACAAGCAGAAGCTCTGCATATTCTTCAGAGCATACGTCACACACGATGTCATATGCATCAGCCAGAAACGGTGTGCGCATATAGGGGCTGTGAGCGTCGCTCGCAATAAAATCAGCCAGCTCGTTTTCAACAATCGCCATTGATGCGCGGTAAGCCTCCCTGCCGAAACTGCCTTTGAGGCTGCCTTTGTTAATCTGAAGCAGGCAACCCATATTTTTGAGCCTGAACGGTGCAAAAACATCCTCGGCAACAAAAGCGTATCTTTCAGGGTGGGCAACAATCGGCGTTAACCCCTCGGCAACAAGCATTTCAATTTTTTCATAAACAGAAGCGGAATGCTCCGTGAAGCCGAATTCAACCAGCGGATAAACCGAATTATTGAGCGTGAGAAGCTTTTTTTCTTTTATAAGACCGATAAAATCGCCTGCGGCAAAAATTTCATGCCCGGGCAGGATTTTAAGCGGAATTTTTTCTTTCTCAAGGCGCGCTTTAAGCTCACGGTAGGCTGTAACGTAGAGCTTATCGCAGTGGTTTTGGTATGAGCCGGGGATGTTGCTGTGAGGCGTGGCAATGATTGCCTTTGTGCCGCCCTCAAGCGCAAGGCGAGCCATTCTGACAGATTCTTCGATGTTATCCGACCCGTCGTCAAGCCCGGGCAGAATATGGCAGTGAATATCAATCATGGCGCACCTCCCAACGGCAATTTTTGCAGGTTTCAGGGGTCACATATCAGCAGATAAACCCACTCCCACCTATACATAATATATCATACTATAAACAGTGCTTTTAAGTCAACACATTATTATATATTTTTATTATTTTCCTTATTATATGGCAAATGTTTATAACAGTTGAGTGAACAAAAACAGACCCCGCACGGTTTTTCCGTGCAGGGTCTGTTGGTTTGTTATGAGAAGAAAATCTGAATGCTTGATGTGAATTTGCAATAATCCTCAAACATAACCGGTTCCTTACAATCTTCATACATTCCGAATGCATTGTCAATGTTATAACCCATAGATTCGAGGATATCCAAAATTTCGTTCGCATCTCCTGTGCTGTTGGAACAGTTGTAAGCAGCAGGACTTGCATTCAAAGCAACAAGAGAAATGGTTGGTTTTGTATATTTGCTCATTATCCTAATCCTTTCTTAAAATCCTAAAATAGCTTTAACTGTATTTAACAGCTTTGTGAACAATTCGATGAACCATTCAACCAATCTGAGAAGCCAGCACTTTGTTGTGTCTGAAGGCTCGGTGGGTTCGTCGGGCTCGGTGGGAACAACAGGAATGTGAGGAACTTCAGGAACGTCAGGTTCTTCTGAAACAGCAGGTGTGTTGGGTTCAACTTCTGTGGCAACAGCCATCATCATGGCTCTTGCCGCTGTAAGGTCAAACTCTGTTGAGAGTGAAGCTGATGCAAGCGATTCGCCTGTGAGCTTGAGTGAACCGATAGCAAGAAGTGAACCGTCTGTTATGTTCTGGATTGTAACAGTTCCGTCGTCTCCAATGTATCCCGTAATGTCATAATACATTTCTGTGTTGCTGTTAACCTTGAACGAATACTCGCCAATCTTAACCGTGGGCGTACCCTTGGCAGCTCTGAGGCTGATCATAACCTTCATTGTATTCTTGCTGAAGCCGTTAACTCTGAATGTTATAGCCTTAGTGCTTGTGGTGGTGTTTGTAAGATAAAGCTCATCCTTGGGACCCACTGATTCATAGTCATCGGCAAAGAGGTCAAACGAAGCGTTGCCTGAAACGTATGCAAAGAAGCCATTACCGGTGAGCAAGCCGCTCTGAATGCCGTTTTCATCCTTCTGCAAAAGGTTATCAACAACGTTGATATACTTTGCGTTTATTTCTGAACCGATGTAGTGTGCATCACCGTCTGTGATGGGTTTGTAAACTCTTACGGAGTCAACAACGTTGAGCAGGCTTTCAACAGCAGCAGTTTCAAGCATATCCGTTGAGGGAGTCTCTGCGCCCAAACCGCCGTTGAGAACCGAATCCTCGTCAAACCAAACAACGTCAACTGTTTCCGCATCAAGAACATAATCAAGGCCAAGGTCTGCAAGAGCGGCACGAAGCTCAGCGTTTTCAACGTTTGAAGCTGTGGTTACCGTCATACCGTCAGCTGTCTGTGTGTCAACTGCTGCGGTGTTGAGTGCGCCTGACATTGAGGGAAGCCAGGATGCAACAACCTGAACTGTGTATGTGCCGTGTTCAAGGTCTGTTTCGTGAATAACGGGAACCTGATAAAGCTTGCCGGATGTATCACCGTATGTTGCATCGCCGTAGTAGGTGTCAACAATATAGCTCTTAACAAGCTTGCCGGTGGCTTTATTTCCCAGAGTAACAACCTGAACGCCTGTTGCGGGTCCGCAAACGCTGTAAAGGTCAAAGCCTTCGCCTGTGAAGGTGAATGTGATAATCTTTGAGCGCTTGTTTGTTGCGTCAACGTTTACCTTGAGAGCATTGCCGTTTGAATAGTTTGCTACCTTATTGTAGCCGTCGGGGTTGCTGTCGTAACCGTAAACGTCATCAGCAGTTGAAGAATCCTGGCTTACGTTTGCGGCTGTGCCTGCGTTTGTCCAGTCATTGCCTGTTGAAGTTGAGTTAACAGCAAACAGGTTTTCTTCATAAAGAACGTTTGAAGCGGGAGCAACAGTGATTTCGTCTGTGATTGTTGTTGTTACGCCGTCTTCGGTTACTTCTGCGTGGTAGTAAATCTTTTCTGTGCCGTTAACAACCTTTGTGGGCGTGTAAGTAACGTCTGTGCCGCTGACAGTAAACGTACCGTATGTGCCGTTGATTGTTGAGGCATAGTTTGTTCCGTCAGCACTGATGCCGAGGAATTCCTTTGCGCTGTTTTCTACAGTATTATAAGCAGCATCGTTTTCAAAAGGTTTGATAACGACGGGTGTGCTGAAGTCGATAACGGTTTTGTCGCTTTCAAGCATTGTACCTTCGTTGACTACCCACTTTGACTTGAGATAAACGGCTGAAGTGTAGTTAACGGTTGCGTTGTCAGCCACCTTGTTGCCGTCTTCATCGTACCAGCCCTGGAAGGTATAGCCGGCTCTTGTGGGAACGGGAAGTGTGCCGAAGCTGCTGCCGTATGTTACTTCATAGCTTGAATTGGGTACGTTAACGTTTGCTGCGCGTGTACCTGCTTCGTAAACTCTGATATCGCTGAAGGTTACGGTGTTTGTTCCTTTGTACTTATTGTTGCCGTTAGCATCTTTGCCATCAGGGATGCCGTTGGCATCAATACGGATGACAGCTTTTGTTGCACCGGTGGGAGCGGTGAACGTACGGTCATGGTTGGGGGTGTTTGAAGAGAATCTGTTTGTGCCGTCATTGAAGTTAATACCTGTTCCGCTGACTGTTTCGTTGCGGAAGAAGATATAAACGTCCCAGTTGTCGCCTGTGATGTCGATATCAATCTTATAAGATTTGCCTGCTTCAACGGGGAATTCGGGGGATTCGCTCGTAGCTTCGCTTACGCTGTCATTTGATGTGATAGTGAAGCCGTTTGCGCCAACCTGGGTCATGGTTCCGTTACCTACGCCGTTGATGTTCCACTTGTCTAAATCGAGGATAGTGTCGAAGTAGACGGGAATATTACCGATTGACCACTGTGCGGTGAGGGTTGCGTTACCGTACATCTTTATGGGAACTTCGCCGGGCGAACAAAGTCCGTTAAGTTCCCAGTTGCCGTCAGCTGCGGTTACACTCCAACCCTGGAATACATAGCCGTTGCGTGTGGGCGTGGGAATGGTGATAGTGTCATTAACTGTATAAGTTTGGCTTGTGGGGCTTACGCTGCCGCCGTTAGCGTTATAAGTGATTGTGTAATTGTTGATAGTCCATTTTGAGAAGATTGACTTGTGTTCTGTTGCGTTGTCGATGCCTGTTACTTCGTTTCCTTCAGCATCAAACCAACCGCCGAAGGTGTAGCCGTTTCTGACGGGAGTCTGAAGAGTGCCGTAGTAAGCATATTCTTCATACACGTCTTCAAATGTTTCATATACAGCATCTTCATAGTATCTTGCTGAATCAATCAGCCTGATGTTGGAGAAGGTTGAAGTTGTGGGATCGTTGCTTGTGTTACCAAAGCGGAAGCTTGCCTGAGTGGTTGTGGCACCTGTTGTGAACTTGATTGCAAAGTGGTATGTGCCTGCATTGTTGTAGTTGCCCCACCAAGAGTTGCTTTCACTCTTTGATGCCCAGGCACCGTTATTTGTCTTGATAGACATATTGCTCGGAGGTTCTGCATTGCTGCCGTTTGCGTTATAGAAGAACATAAATGCCTGAGCTTTTACGTCTGTTGTAACGTCATATTCAAAAACATACTCTGTGTTGGGCTTAAGCTGAACCTTATAGAAATGGTTTGCTGAACCGTATGTTGTGTAAGCTTCGCCGCCTGTGATTGTGCCGTTAACAATGGTGATTGTTCCGTCTTTGTATGTGGCTGTGCCTTTGTTGGAAACAACTTTCATACTTTCGGGATGCTGTGACATTTCATAAGCACTGAAAAGGTTATCATATTTCAATGCGTAGAAGATGTTGACGTATTCGTTGATGGAATCTGTAATTCTGTCAATGTCTTCCTGAGATGCACCGGGATCGCCGAGAATGGTTGCCGCTTCTTCAAGCTTTTCAAGGAATTCTTCGCTGGGGTCCTTAACGCTGTAGCCGTCCGTAACAGCATCACGCAGAGCGCTCTTATCGGTGATATCAATAAGAACCGAAGTACCTGCGGTTGAATACTGGTTTGTGTTGATAGTCTGGTCAGCTTTACCCTGTGCAATAGCGTGGATATATTTGCCGTCAAGATCCGCAACCTTGTATGAAGGAACGAAGGATTCTCTGTAGGGAAGTGTTTTGCCGCCGTCACCTGCCATATCGGTATAGCTGCTGTATGATGTCCAACCGCTGGGAGCAGCGGAAAGGCTTGCAGAGGTGTATGCCAGCTCGTCGCCGATGGTATAGTAAGTGTCATATTTACCGAGCGAGTTATTCGTGTAGCTGCCTATTCTCAATGCATCATAACCGATTCTGAGGTTGGGAATCTGGTCTGTGTTTGTGTAACGGGATTTGTCGATTGCCAACAAGCCGAGATAGCTCTGTGATCTCGAACTGTCGTGGTCGTTGGTTGCGGTCTGCATAACGTAGCAATCATCCTGGTAGTCGTCATTGCTGCCGTTTTGCGTGCCGTAGCCTAAGATATAGTCATATGCGGTACCGCCGCTGCCGCCTGTGGGCGGATTGGTATAAACCAGAGGATCTTCTCTGAAGTAACCGGAGTTGCGGTAGTCGCCGTGGAAGGTACCGAGGGGAGCTCTTGTGCTGTGGTCAACGCCGTTGGCACCCGTAATCCACGATGAAAGCTCGTGCTGTGAAGCGGCTACCTGTCTTGCTTCCGCAACGGCACCGACGGTGCGGTGGGGAGCATACATAACGGTGTATGCCACGAAGGTTTCTTTTGCGCAATTGGGATTAACATTAGGATCGGCGGCGTAAGTGGTTATTGTCCACTTGACGGTGGCTTTTTCACCGGGCTCCAGCCCTCCTGATACAAAGTCCATATCCAGACCGGCAGGGAAAATAAACGTACCCGGATTCGGATCGGTGTCTTCGGTGAATTGGAAAACAATACCGTCATAGGATGCGGAACCGTCTGAAGCGCGAACGTCAACGTTTTCGCCGGGATTGGTAACGTTTGTAACGTCTACGCTGATATGTGTGTGGCCGTTGTTGGCATATACGCCAAGATACATATCCGTATATTCGGTTTTGGTTTCAATGCTGTAGTAGTTGTTCGGGTTCAGCACGTTGTTTGCGTAGTACTGACCGTCTTTGTTGTTTGCGGGATTAACGTAAACTGTTTCGGGAACAGCGATTTTGGGCTTTGCTCTCTCATCTTCAGCCTTGCTGATATTTTTGAATTCTTCTCGGATTTCGGATGCAGTACCGGTTGTGAGATAATATGTGAATTCTGTCGGCTCATAGCTTCTGAAGATGGCTGTGTCTGTGGGTGCGATGTATGAGGTGGGAAGCTCGGGTGCGGGGTTAACTGTCTGGGCGTGTCTGTATTCCGGAGTATCTAAAACTTCGCCGACAGAGCCTTCGGTGCTGCCTGCTTTCTGTTGGTACATCGTGGGCTGAACGCCGTAGTAGAATTTGGTTGTGGCGTCTGTGTAAAGACCGACGCCGAAGCTGTCCTGATCTTCGCTGGCGGTAAATGCGGCCCAGTTTTCGTTAACGGTAACCCAGGGCTGGAAGCTCTGCATACCGAATTTGTCTTTATACATCTGAGTCAAGCCCCAATATTCAGGCTCTTCGTAGTTGATGAGTTTGCCGGCATTGTGCGGTTTGCTCCAGTGAGTTCCTCTGGTGGCATCGGTATAGTCTATAAACTGATAATTACCATTATTGTAGAGCTGACTGGTTTCTGTTTTCCAGGCATCCTGTGCGGAAACGTTGTTATAAACAAAGTGGTTAAGAGGCTCAATGAGGTAAAGTGCGGGGAATTCCTGAGAGTGAGATGCCTCGGGAAGACCCGAATAGTCAACCTTTCTGTTGGTTACCTTGATTGTGTTGTCCTGGAAATAATACCAGGATTCAACGTAGGTGTCGGTAACGTAATCGTCGCCCCAGACAGGTTCATATCTGCTGTCAGTTGCGGCATATTCATCAGACCACTTTGCCCAGTCAAGAGGACGGGCCTTAACGTAAATGTAGTCGTTGGTTACCTTGTAGTCGATAATCTTACTGGCTTCACCGATAACGTTACCGCCCTGAACGGGGTTATAGGGCCAGGGTGCGTTATTATATTCACTCTGGATGTAGGGCTTTTCGTCCGTGCCGTAATAAGACTGCTGCAGATATCTGCCTCGGTCAAGCGTGTTGATGAGGTTAACCTTCTGGCTTTCTGCCTTATAGCCGCCGTTAAGCTTATTCTTGTAGTCAACCAGAGTTATGTCATGGCTTCCGTTGGCGTAAGTACGGGCGTAAACGTCATCGGAAAGGTCATAAAGCTCCGAAACAACGCCGCCGTATTCAAGCGAAACACCCATCTCATATCTTGCATTATCAAAATAGATGGTTCTGTTAGGAACGGTAACATTGACTGTTTTCAATGAAACCAGCTCAAATTTGCCGTTTTCTTTGTCAAGCGTTGTAAATTTGATTTTAACAACCTGATTGTAGGTGTTATTTTTAAATAAATCATTAACAAATGAGCCGAAGCTTCCGTTATTTGAGGGTTCAAGGAAAAATTCCTCTGTTTTGCCGTTGTTGAAGGTTGCAACGGCGCTGACGTAGGAATCGGACTTATACGTTACTTCATAACGGTTGAAGGGGGTTGTGCTGTAATTGAAGGTGTATTCGCCGTTTGCTATTGCAACGTCTGTTGAAACACCGTTGATAACAACAACTCCGGGGTCACTCGCTTTGACCGTAACGTTGAAGGTTGCGGTTTTTCCGCCGTAATGGGCGGTAACCGTCTGAGTTCCGACGGTGTTAAGGATTTCGGGAGTGCAGTAATAGCCTGCAGGAATTTCAAAGGTGTTTACTATTCCGTCTGAGGTTATGGTTGCCTCAAGAACAAGACCTGTTGTATCAAGCTTTTCGCCGGCAGTGTAAACGGTTTTTGCAGGCTGAGTTTTAACAGTGAGGGTGTCAACCGCAGGCTCAAAATCGGGGTAAACGGTATAGCTCATGGGCTGAAC
>JAZNDY010000007.1:0-5712 GCA_045588295.1 Acutalibacteraceae bacterium | reverse complement strand
CATTGACTGCTGTCAGGGAGTGGGCCTTGATGAAAACGGAGAAATTCTGTATTTTATAGCAGCAATGTGGACTCACTACTCATCAAACTGCACTTTCAGCTACTGCGAAATAGCGGGTCAGAAAAACTACGGCGACGGAATGACGGTTGATTTTGACCACGGCTCATACAACTGCACCTACGAATACATTTATTCCCACGATAATATGCGCTTTATGTGCAACAACCCAGCCAGCGGCGGCAACAGAGGCAACACGGTAAGATACTGTCTGTCCGTCAATGACAATCAGGGCAGAAACAAAATCGGTGTATCAGATGGCGAATGGAATTTCAGCTTTTATAACAATACCATAATCAATTCGTCGGAATTTCAGATGACCCAGATTTATGATTCGCTGTTCGCAAACAATATTATAGTTTTTAAAGACGGTCATAAGTTTTATCATATAAATGAAGAAGCTAAAACATGGAACAACGTTTTTGCAAACAACTGCTATTACAACACTTTTAATCCTTCATTTGACAAAGACGCTTTGAACACTCTTCCCGGATTTGTGGGCGGTGACGACCCGATAAAAGCATATCATCTTGCGGAAGGATCGCCGTTAATCGGTGCAGGCTTTGAGATTAAGGACGGTTGTATGACGGATTTCTTCGGCAATGAAATAACAAGCAACAACATAGGTTGTTATTCTGCCGACGGAGAAAACGCCGAGCTTGAAACAGAAAACTTTTTTGAAAAAGCCGTAAGATTTATCCGTCAGATATTTAATATAGCAATTGAAGAAATACGCAAATTAATTATTGATATTTTTGAGTGACAGTAAGTGAAACTTTTCCGTAGCATCTCATTTCTCAACAGTTAATTTGACAAATGACAAATTGTTAAACTAAAATTTGTCAGACTATCTTCACAAAAACAGAAAACCACCTCTTGTCGGTGCTTACTGCATCGATTGAGGTGGTTTTGTAGGTTCAGGAACGGGACTTGAAGGACGAGCGGCACAGAGCAAAAGTCCGGTGGACTGTTGTGACCGCGAGCGACCAAGCGCCCGCAGGCGCGCGAGTCAAGTCCTGTTATCCGCAGTCTTGCTTTTTTATGCTGTTTTGGTATAATCAGCTTATCGGTCAAACTATATTAATTTTTTAGAGGTGCTTATATGAAAAAGTTCACGGCAATTTTGTTGGCGTTGGCTATGATTACGGCTTTTGCTTCTTGCGGCAAAAATGATAAAACAGAAGAAAACGGCTCTGTTACGCTTGAAAACGTGACGGAAGAATTCTCGGCAGAAGATTTGCCGTCAGAAAACGTTACTGCCCATGATTCCGACGCGCCGTCATCGTTTGAGGATGAAACAAAAACCTCGGCAACGGTTTCTGCCAAAACAGAGCCTGCAACAAACCACGTTCACCAATATACCCAAACGCTTACGCCTGCAACCTGCACTCAGAAAGGCTTCACAACCTTTGTTTGTGAATGCGGTGATACTTATAAAGATAACTTCACAAATCCGAGCCACTCGTTCAAAAACGGCGTTTGCTCAGCTTGCGGTGAAACCGATGATTCACAGGCATACCGCACCGTTGCAAACCTTGTAAAAGAAAACGGCTCCAAAAGCGGCGGCACTTATTCTTATTGCACTTACAATACTTCCGATAACGTGACAAGCTTTTATCTTTGTTACACAGAAGCAACCGACCGCCTTTATATTTCAATGGATATGATGCTGTATACTCCCGGTGACCATTGTGAATTAGACCTCAAGCCCGTAAACGGCAAATATAAATTCAGCGCAGATATTTTGTCGGATTCGGGTGCTTCAATTCACACAACGGGTTACATAAAAAGCACGTTTAGCGATGATGACAGTGCCGTGCTTGAAACTTATTCAGGCAATGCAAGCGAGAAAGAGCTGATTGCAGAAATTGCTTCTTTGATGATTTCCAATATGCTCGTTTATACAAGCAAGGCAATCAAGAATGATGCGGCTTTCAGCGTTGATCTTTCTGATTTAGGGTTAGTGAATTACAGCGTTCTTTAACCTTGTTTTGCATTGGAACTTAAAATTAAAAGGCCGTTTTAACACGGTCTTTTTTTCTTGCCCTGAGCGATTTTATCATTCTGACCTTGTTTTTCCTTTTTTACTGTGATAGAATTAAAACAAACAATTTTTAACTTGTTTCAGGGGAGAGAATGATATGAAAAAGTTTGTTCAGGTTGGCTGCGGCATCAGAGGCATTGAAGGCTATGCCGAGCCGATTCTTAAGGAATACAGTGAGCATATTCAGCTTTGCGGTGTTTATGATATCAACCCAAAGCGCGCGGCTCTTGTGAGCTGGTACGGCGGCGTTGAAGTGCCCGTCTACGGCGATTTTGATGAGATGCTCCGTGACGTCAAGCCTGATACGGTTATCGTTACAACCAAAGACTGTATGCACGATTTCTATGTTATCAAAGCTCTTGAAGCGGGATGCGACGTTATTGTTGAAAAGCCGATGACCACCACCTTTGATAAGGCAAACGCTATCAAAGAAGCAGAAGAAAAATCGGGCAAAAAGGTTACCGTTGTTTTCAATCTGCGTTATCTTCCGTTTTTTGTAACAGTCAAGGAGCTGATGCGAAGCGGCGTTATCGGCGAGGTGCTCAGCGTTCATTTTGAGTGGCTGCTCAGCACGCATCACGGCGCAGACTATTTCAGGCGTTGGCACAGGAAAAGAGAAAATTCAGGCTCGTTGCTCGTGCATAAATCAACTCACCATTTCGATTTGGTCAACTGGTTTCTTGAGGATGACCCCGTTGCGGTCAACGCTTTCGGCACAAGGCGTTTTTACGGCCCGACCCGTGAAAACCGCTCCGAAAGATGCCTCACCTGCGAATATAAAACAACCTGCGAATATTTTCTTGATATCCACGAGCCCCCGATGGATAAGCTCTATCTCGAGTGTGAGGATGCCGACGGATATATCAGAGATAAGTGCATTTTCTCTGAAGAGATTGATATTGAAGACTCCGTGAGCGTTAACGTGCTTTATAAGAAAGGCGCGGTGATGAGCTATTCGCTCACAGCCCATTCGCCCTATGAGGGTATGCGCATAGCCTTTAACGGCACGGGCGGACGTCTTGAATTCTGCAAGATGGACAGACGTTATGCCGAATTCGGCAAGGGCATAAACAACGTTATTTCAATTTTTGACCGTGAGGGCAAAAAGACCGTCATAAACGCTCCGCAGGATGCGCAGGAGGGTCACGGCGGCTCTGACGAAAAAATCAGGCAAAACCTGTTTGTGGGTTGCACAGAAGACCCCCTCGGCCAGATGGCAGACACGCGCGCAGGTATGATGTCAATCGGCATCGGTATGGCGGCAAACGTTTCAATGGCAGAAAACCGCAGAGTTTATCTCAGCGAGTTTTATAAGGATTTATAAGTTTCAGACCGAGCGCTCGGCAACGGGTGCTCGGTTTTCTTTTTTTAAACAGCCTGATTAATGCGGTTGACAGCAAGGGTTTAGGGTGCTAATATAAGAATATCAAATAAAGAAAATTGTTTCTGTATAAAATTATTGTAGGTGGTTTTTATGGCTATTCTTAAGTGCAAAATGTGCGGCGGCGCGCTTGATATCAGCGGCAATGAAACCGTTGCAATCTGCGGCTATTGCGGCACAAAACAAACCCTGCCCAGGCTTGCCGATGAGCGCAAAGCAGACCTTTATGACAGGGCAAACCACTTCCGCCGTAACAACGATTTTGATAAGGCGATGCAGATATATGAAAGCATTTTGAATGATGATAAGACCGATGCTGAAAGCTATTGGTCGCTCGTGCTTTGCCGTTACGGTATCGAATACGTCAAAGACCCTGCAACCCAAAGGCGGATTCCCACCGTCAACCGTGCGCAGTTTACCTCGGTCTTTATGGATGAAAACTATAAATCCGCTCTGCAATATGCTGACGCAAACCAGAGAGCGGTTTATGAAGCCGAGGCAAAGGCGATTGACGATATTCAGAAAAACATTCTTGAAATTTCACAAAAAGAAGAACCTTTTGACGTTTTCATCTGCTATAAAGAAACCGATGCCGACGGCAGAAGAACAATGGATTCTGTTTTGGCAACAGAGCTTTATCACGAGCTTTGCAAAGAGGGTTTCAAGGTTTTCTTTGCAAGAATCACGCTTGAGGATAAGCTCGGCACAGCTTATGAGCCTTATATTTTTGCCGCTCTCAACAGCGCAAAAGTTATGGTTGTGCTCGGCACAAAGCAAGAAAACTTTAACGCCGTCTGGGTTAAAAACGAGTGGTCAAGATACCTTGCTCTGATTAAAAACGGAGCGCCCAAAACGCTTATCCCTGCCTATAAGGATATGTTGCCTTATGACTTGCCTGACGAATTTTCTCATCTTCAGGCGCAGGATATGTCAAAACTCGGCTTTATGCAGGACCTTGTCAGAGGTATCCGCAAAATCGCAGGCGCAGAAAAAACAGCGGCAAGCCAGGAAATGCCTGCGGTTTCGGCTCCCGTTGCTTCGGCGGCGCCTCTTCTTAAGCGAGCGTTTATTTTTCTTGAAGACGGTGATTTTGAGCGTGCAGACCAATTCTGCGAGCAGGTGCTTAACATTGACCCCGAAAATGCCGATGCTTATATCGGCAAGCTGATGGTTGAATGCAGAACGTGCAAACGGGAAGATTTGAAGCGTTTTTCGGTGCCGTTCAACACCAGCAATAATTTCAGCAAGGCAATCCGCTTCGGCGGCAAAGCGGTTGAAGACGAGCTTTGGGGATATATAAAATTCATCAATGAGCGCAATGAGCTTGCGCGCCTTAACGCCGCATACGAACAAGCGGCAGAAAAGATGGCGCAGGCAAGCGTCGAAGCGCAATTTAAAGAAGCGGCGGCTTTGTTTGGCAATATTGCGGATTTCAAAGATGCCAAAACCCAAGCAGAACTTTGCCTTCAGTATGCGAAGGAGAAGGCTGAAGCGGACCGTATTAACCGTAAAAAAAGGAAGAAGAGAACCAAAAAAATTATCATTTCAGTTGTTTCCTCTTATGTGGCTTTAACAGCTTTTGTGCTTCTTATGCTCAACGTTATAATTCCCTCAGTTGACTATAAAAAAGCAACGAAGCTTTATAACAGCGGTGACCGTGTGCAGGCGGCAATTATGTTTGGCAAAGCAGGCGGTTATTCTGATGCGAGAGAAAAAAGCTTTGATATCTGGGGTGAGATTGCAACAAGGGAAACTGTTTCTGCAGGGGATTATCACACCGTAGCTCTTAAATCAGACGGCACGGTTGTTGCTGTTGGTGATAATGATGACGGTCAGTGCGACGTTGACGGTTGGACTGATATAGTTGCAGTTTCGGCAGGATATAGACACACCTTAGGTCTAAAATCGGACGGCACGGTTGTTGCAACTGAATATACGGGTGATTCTTCTTATAATCACGGTCAGTGCGACGTTGATGGCTGGAAAGTAAAACTCCCCGAAAACGCCCGATAATCATAAACGTCAAATAAATTGCATATAATATTGTTCACGGAGCGAGAGTTAACCGCAAAGGTCAGCTCTCGCTTTTGCTTTGCCTGAATTTTTGCTGTTGGCTTTTCATAGAGTTATAATAAACTAAAAGACAAAAATAATAATCGAAATTCAAGGAGCTTTTTATGGTTTTATATTTTTCGGCAACAGGCAACACGGAATTTATTGCAAAAGAGCT
>JAZNDY010000006.1:0-1646 GCA_045588295.1 Acutalibacteraceae bacterium | reverse complement strand
ATGCATTTATCAAGCGAAACTGTGAGAACGTTACCCTTGCCCTCAAGTGCTTCGCGGTCATTGATTTTATCATAAATGCTTGTGATAACGCCGTTTTCATCAAGCTCAACGCGAAGAATTGCGTTTTCAATATAATTGACGTCTGCCTCAACGGGTGCAAAGGGAGTTTCACCCTCTTTGAGATAAAACACCTTGCAGCTTAAGGGTTCAAGCACGTCAGGCAGGAAAACAAACTTGCCGTCAATATAAGCGCAGGGGAGAGAAAGACCGTCTTCAGCGGTGATATACATTCCCTCGGGAACACCCTCAACGGTAACAGGCTCATAGCTTTCGCAAGCTGCCATATTCCAAACGGTAACGGTGTTTGCATCGGCTGAAACGGCGCTGTTAACGGCATTCAGAACGTCGGCCTTAACTGCGTTGCCGATTTCGTTCATTATTGCATAATCTCTGCGTGCATCTTCAAACACCTCGTGGATTGAAGAGCCGGGCAGAATATCGTGGAACTGGTTGGTCATAAGAATGCGCCAGGCTTTTTCAAGCTCCTCTTTGGGATAAGCCTTGCCCAGATGCTTTTCTGCAAAAACAGCGAGCATCTCGTTTCTTGTGAGCAGGTATTCGCCCTTGCGGTTGTTCTTTTTAACGAATGCCTGGCTTGTGAACGTGCCTCTGTGGTTTTCATAAACAAGCTCGCCGTTCCAGACGGGAAGCTCTTTTTCGTGAGGAACAAGGGTTTCAAAGAAATCGTCAACGTGGCCGATTTCTGCCTTGGGCAGACCGGGGAAGTTCTGCAGGCGTCTGCCTCTTTCAAGCATATTTCTTGTGGGGCCGCCGCCGCCGTCACCGTAGCCGTACATACCCATTGCGGTGTTGAGCTCGCTCTTGTTGTTGCATTCTTCGTCGAACGTCATAAGCTCGTCAACTCTGAAATGGCAGTTGTAAGCAGGGCGCATAAGGTGGGCAAAAACTTTGTCGCCGTTGTTGCCTTCCCACATAAACATTGAATAGGGGAACTTTGTTGTGTCGTTATATGAGAGCTTGGACGTGATGAAGTTTGTCATACCGCAGCCCTTGATAATCTGAGGCAGTGCCCAGGTGAAGCCGAAGCAGTCGGGCAGCCAGTATGTTTTTGAAACCTTGCCGAATTCATTTTTGAAGAACTCGGTGCCGTAAAGCACCTGGCGGATAAGAGCCTCGCCCGAAGCAAGGTTGGTGTCTGCCTCAACCCATACGTTGCCGCAGATATCCCACTGACCGTTTGCAACCTTTTCCTTAATCTTTTCGTAGATTTCGGGGTAGTGATCCTTCATCATCTGATAAAGAACAGCCTGACTCTGACCGAAGGTCATTTCGGGATAAACGTCCATAAGCGAGGTAACATTCATAAATGTTCTTGCGCTCTTTCTGATGCTTTCCTGAATTCTCCAGAGCCAAGCAACGTCGATATGGCTGTGACCTGTAAGGATAACCTTGCTCTGAGCAACCCAGTCAATTTCAGCAATCTTTTCAAGATAGAATTTTCTTGCCTTTTTGATGGATTCTCTTACAGCTTCGGGTTCAAAATCATAATCAACAATATGAAGGCTGTCATCAACAGCGGCATAAACCTTGCTTTTAATGTGCTCGTCTTTTATGTATTCAAGTGC
>JAZNDY010000005.1:0-13143 GCA_045588295.1 Acutalibacteraceae bacterium | reverse complement strand
AGGCACGAATCAACGGTTATCTGATTTGCCTTAATTTAAGCCGTGTTTTGCTTTTTGCGGTCAAAATTATGAACTTTTTATAACTTTTATTTAAAAATTCTTAAAAAACTCTTTATTTCTTTGTGAATATGTGCTATAATTCACTTGAGGTTAAACCTCAATGCTAAATAAAGGGGATGACTGTATGAAGATTACAATCACAGGCCGCAAATGTTCACCAAGAGAGTCTTTCAAGGAACACGCCGAAAAAAAGCTTGCCAAAATTGAAAAGTTTTTCGGTGATGACATTGAGGCTAAGGTAACGGTAACTGTTGAAAAGTCATCACAAAACGTTGAAATTACCGTTAACAATAACGGTATGATTTTCAGAGCTCAGGAGCGTTCGGAAAATATGAACGAAGCTCTTGATAAATGTGTTGACACCCTTATCAGACAAATCAGAAAAAACAAAACCCGCATCGAAAAGAAACTGCGTGCAGGCAATTTTGATGCTTTTGCCGATGAGGCTGAAGCAGTTGCCGAAGAGGTTGATTTTGAGCTTGTCAGAAGCAAATCGGTTGCTCTCAAGCCGCAGTCGGTTGAAGAAGCTATTCTGCAGATGAATCTTCTCGGCCATCAGTTTTACGTTTTCCTGAATGAAGAAAACGGCGGTGTTAACGTTGTTTACAGACGCAACGATTCAGGCTACGGTCTTATTATGCCTGAGGTTGAATAAGCGTTTCTGATTAATAAAAACGGGCAGGAATCTTCGGGTTCCTGCCTTTATTTTTTAGATTGAGGTGTTTATGAACATTAATTTTGTTATTCCCTGCCTGCTCGGTATGGAATCTTTGATTGCGAACGAACTCAAAGACCTTGAAGCGCAAAACGTTATCAGCGAAAACGGCAGAGTCCTTTTCAGCGGCGATGAAAACATTCTTGCCCGTGTCAACATCTGCTCGCGTTTTGCAGAAAGAGTGCAGATTCTTGTCGGCTCGTTTGAAGCAAGAAGCTTTGAAGAGCTTTTTCAGGGCACAAAAGCACTCCCTTGGGAAGAGTGGATTGGCTCGCTTGATGCATTCCCTGTTAAAGGTTATTCAATCAATTCAGCTCTTTTCAGCACCCGTGACTGCCAGGCTATCATCAAAAAGGCGGTTGTTGAAAGGTTAAAGGCTAAATATAAAATCCAGTGGTTTGAAGAAACAGGCCCTGTTCATCAGATTCAGTTTTCAATTATGAAAGATAAGGTTTCGCTTCTGATTGACACTTCGGGTATGGGTCTTCATAAGAGAGGCTACCGCCTTGATGCAAAGGGCGCACCAATCAAAGAAACTCTTGCCGCCGCTCTTTGCAGCCTGTCGCATCTTCGCCCTTACCACAAGCTTTATGACCCTATGTGCGGCTCAGGCACCATTCTGATTGAAGGCGCGCTGATGGCGGCTAACGTTGCTCCCGGTCTTAACAGGCGTTTTTCGGCTGAGCGCTTCGGTGTTATCCCCAGAAACGTTTGGGACGAAGAGCGCGAGAGAGCAAGAAGCCTTGAAAGACCGTGTGACGATTTTGAAGGCTTCGGCTCTGATATTGACCCCAAAGCACTTGAAATTGCAAAAATCAACGCTCACAGAGCGGGTGTTGCTTCAAAACTGAGCTCCAACGTTTGTGATGTTGCTGATTTTAATCCGCTGACAGAAAAAGGCACGCTCATCTGCAATCCGCCTTACGGCGAAAGACTGCTTGAGCTGAGCGAATGCGAAAAGATTTATGCGGCAATGGGTAAGGCTTTTGAGCAGAAACACGGCTGGTCTTACAGCATCATCAGCCCTGACGAAGAGTTTGAAAAAGCCTTTGGCAGAAAAGCGGACAAGCGCAGAAAACTTTATAACGGTATGATTAAATGCCAACTCTATATGTATTTCAAATAACGGAAGGAGAAACAAAATGAAGCATATTTTTGTTATCAATCCTGCTGCAGGTCAGGGTAAATCGCTTGAATTTATCAAACCTAAAATTGAAGAGGTCTGCAAAAAGTGTGACCTTGATTATGAAATTTACGTAACCTCCAAACAGGGTGACGGAATTGAATTCTGCCGCGAAAGAGCAAAAAGCGGCGAAGAATTGCGTTTTTATGCCTGTGGCGGTGACGGAACTCTTTATGAAGTTGTTAACGGCTCATACGGTTATAAAAACGTTCAGGTTGCCGTTATTCCTCTCGGCTCCGGTAACGACTTTATCCGCCTTTTCGGCACAAAGGAAGAATTCCTTGTGCTTGAAGACGTTGTTAACGGTGTGCCCATTGAGTTTGACGTTATCAAATGCGGTGACGAAATTGCAATCAACCAGTGTTCAATGGGTATGGATGCCGAGGTTTGCGCAATGCAGGGCAAAATCAAAAAGCTTCCCCTTGTAACAGGTGAGGGTGCTTATTATATCGGCTGCCTTTACGCTATCATCAAAAAGTTCAAAAACCGCTTCACTTACACAATTGATGACGGTGAATCAGTCACAGATGACGTTCTTTTCTGCTTTGCAGGCAATTCACGCTGGTATGGCGGCGGATTCAAGGCTGCTCCTCTTGCTTTGCCTGATGACGGTCTGCTTGATTTTGTTATTGTTAAAAGCGGTTTCTCACGCTTGAAGCTTCTCAAGATTCTTAACGTTTATAAACGCGGCGAGCATCTTGATTGGGAAGAAACAACCTTCAAGCGCGGCAAAAAGGTTGTTATCCACAGCGAAAAGCCTGCCGCTGTCAACGTTGACGGTGAGTGCCAGTTTGTAACAGACACATCGTTTGAAATTGTTGAAAAAGGTATGACCTACGTTGTCCCTGCAAAATCAGAATTCCTCAAAGAGCGCGAAAAACGCCTTGCGGAACAGAATAAATAAGGTAGAATTTTATGAAAAACTCCAACACAATCAGATTCAATGCCGCAGGCAAACTGCGCATTATGCAGGTCAGCGATCCGCAGGATATGAAATACGTGCGCAAAGCCATGGTTAATATGCTTGATAACGCTTATGATGCTCTTCGCCCTGATCTTGTTCTTTTCACGGGTGATAACATCCTGGGCAACCATCTGCTTGACGCCCGTTTTGGCAACAGTCAGGTTGCAGGCGGCAAGTCAGCAACAATGGAGATTATGCGTCAATCCATTCATCACATTGTTGCTCCGCTTGAAAAACGCGGCATTCCCTTTGCTATGATTTACGGCAACCACGATGATATGAACGATATTTCAAAATATGAGCAGGCTGATATTTACCGAGGCTATAAAGGCTGCCTGCCGATGAACAACAGCCGCAACGGTCTTGATTGCGACACTTATAATATCACCGTTTTGCCTTATGAGGGCGATGCCCCGCTGTTCAATATCTGGATGCTTGACAGTGCGTGGTATGATAAAAAAGAAGATAAATGCTATGAAAAGATAAAGCCTGAAACCGTTGAGTGGTATAAGAAAACAGCGGCTGAACTCAAAGCGAATAACGGCGGCGAGCCTGTTCCTGCGCTGATGTTTTTGCATATTCCTCTGCCTGAAATCGAAAACCTCATTGAGCCTTGTATGCCTGATGAGCTCGGTGCCGTCAATACCCATAAAAACGGTTGGTGCAGGCTCAAGCCTGATATCACACGCGGTGTTATGGGTGAATACCCCAGTGTGCTTGAGGACGGCGCAGGTCTGTTTGATGCCGTGCTTGAATGCGGTGACGTTAAGGGCATTGTTTCAGGTCACGACCACGTGAATTGTTTTGAGGGCAAATATAAGGGTGTTGATTTTATTCAGACATCCTGCGCGTCTTTCCGTTGCTACGGCAACGAAACACGTGGCGTGCGCATTTTTGAGTTTGATGCAAGAGACCCCTCGGAATATATAACTTATTTCTTCAACTATGCAGATTTATGCGGCAGAGGAACAAAAGCAAAGCTCCGCTATGCAGTTGATGCTGACGGATATATTCAGGATAAAACCGCTGTTATCAAAGATATTGCTTCAACCGCAGTTTCAAGCCTTGGTGCAATTCTGAAGATGAATAATAAATAAAATATTTAATTAGTATAAAACGGGTGATAAAATGATTGGTATGATTGATATCGGCGGCGGTTTGCGCGGTATTTATACAAGCGGACTTTTTGATTATCTGCTTGATAACGATATTATGGTTGATTATTGCTTCGGCGTTTCGTCAGGCAGTGCAAACATTCTCGGTTACGTTGCAAAGCAGCGCGGTATGAGCAGGGAATTTTACCTTGAGCATTCATTTGAGAGTGAATTTCTCGGCGCAAAAGCTCTTATTAAGTCGGGTGACCTTGTTAACGTTGAGTATATTTATAACGGTCTTATTGACTGCAAAGGAGAAAATTCCGATGCGTTTGATATTGCTATGGCTAACGAGTGCCGTTACACCTGCGTTGCTACCGATTCTGTAACAGCAAAGCCCAGATATTTCACAAAAGACGATTTTTCAAGAGATAATCTTGATGTTTTGAAAGCCGCCTGTTCGTTGCCTGTTGCAACCCGTCCCGTTAAAATCGGTGACAGAAAGTATTTTGACGGCGGCGTTTCAGACCCTATTCCGATTCGCAAGGCTTTTGCTGACGGATGTGACAAGGTTATTGTTTGCATAACCCAGCCCAGAGATTTCCGCAAAACAAAAATTCATTGGCTTGCAAACGTTTTGCTTGCTAACCATCCCAGAATTCTCAATAATATTCTGGTTATGCATAATTATTATAACAACGGCATAAGCGAGCTTCTTGAGCTTGAAAAAGAGGGCAAGGTGCTTGTTGTTGACCCGCGTGAATGCTTTGGCGTTAACACAATAAAGCGTGATAAGGTGGGTATGGAAAAGCTTTATCAGCTCGGTTACAGTGACGGCAAAAGGATTGAAGAATTTGTTAAAGCCGCCCGTGCCGAAGAAGCCGCAAAAGCACAGGTTAAATAAAAAAGAGCACCCGTGAGGGTGCTTTTTTATTTCTTTGCAATTTTGCCGATGATGCTGAACAGCGCAAACAACGCAATGTCTGCCACAACAATCGTTGAGCCGACGGGCGTGCCGTAAAGAATCGCAACCAGCAGACCTGTGAGCGTGCAGGCAACGGATATAACAGCCGAGCCGATGATAACGGATTTGAAGCTTTTGAAAACTCTCATTGCCGTCAGCGCAGGGAAGATGATGAGAGCTGAAACCAGCAACGCGCCCACAAGGTTCATCGCAAGCACAATAACAACCGCCGTAACAACCGCAATCAGGTTGTTATAAAGCTTAGTGTTTGTGCCCGTTGCGTTTGCAAAGTTTTCGTCAAACGTTACGGCAAAAATTTTGTGATAAAACAAAACAAAAATAATTATAACAACTGTCGCAAGTGCGGTGCAAAGAATGATGTCATTCTTTGTCAGGGTCAGGATAGACGTTGAGCCGAAAAGCGTTGTGCAAACGTCACCGCTTATGTTGCTTGAAACGGTAAAAACGTTCATCAGCATATAACCGATTGCGAGAGCACCGACTGATATCATCGCAATTGCCGCGTCACCTTTAATTTTGCCGTTTGTGCGCATTCCCAGCAGAATAACAGCCGCAAGAATTGTTATCGGCAGTGTGACAGCCATCGGCGCAAGTGAACAAACAGCCGCAACAGCCATTGCTCCGAACGCAACATGCGAAAGACCGTCGCCAATCATGGAATAACGCTTAAGCACAAGTGTTACGCCAAGCAAAGAAGCGCAAAGCGAAATCAGCAACCCTGCAATCAGCGCATACTGAATAAAGCTGAAGCTTAAATAGTAGGTGAGTGTCTGAATCATTTTTTCTCACCTCCTGTGTTGAATACACGGCAAACGTCGCAGCAAAGGCTGTCGTTTTTTGTGCCGTAAAACAGGGGAGTGTGGCAGATATGCAGATAAAGGCTTGCGTATTTTGAAGCGGCGTTCATATCATGCGAAACCATAATAACCGTTATGCCGCTTTTGTTTATCTCTTCAATGTGATGATATAAATTTTCTGTAGCCACAGGGTCAAGGCCTGCAACAGGTTCGTCAAGAATAAGCAGTTTTTTTGTGGCGCATAATGCTCTGGCAAGCAAAACTCTTTGTTGCTGACCGCCCGAAAGCTCTCTGTAACACCTGTTTTCAAGCTCCGTTATGCCGAGCTTTGCCATAACTTCTTTTGCTTTTTTCTTTTGCTGTGATGAATAAAACGGTTTTAATCCGCAGCCGTTAAGGCAGCCTGAAAGCACAATTTCTTTAACCGATGCGGGAAAATCCTTTTGAATTACCGTTTGCTGCGGCAGGTAACCGATTTCTTTGCGGCTTAACGACTTATCAAAGATAATTTCGCCGCCAAGAACGCATTTCTGCCCGAGCAAGGCTTTCATCAGCGTGCTTGTGCCCGAACCGTTTTCGCCTATGATATAAAGATAATCGCCTTCGTTGACTTTAAAATCAAGCCCCGAAACAATCGGCTTGCCTTCATAGCCGAGTGAGAGATTTTTGCATTCAATCAAAGCCATCAGTTCAGAGCCTCCTTAAATATTTTCAGATTATTTTTCATTGAATCAATGTAGGTTGTGCCGTTTTTAATGTCAGTTTCCGAAACTG
Organism: Acutalibacteraceae bacterium; assembly: GCA_045588295.1. Lineage (GTDB taxonomy): Bacteria > Bacillota > Clostridia > Oscillospirales > Acutalibacteraceae > CAG-177. The sequence goes on along the minus strand of JAZNDY010000005.1, from coordinate 6,571 downwards.
TCTGAAGTGAATCAACCGTCAGCGCTTTTGCTCCGCTTGCGTTGCAAACGGTTTTTGCCGTTTTGCCGTCAGAGCCTTCAAGCATAAGCACGTAAGGCAGCTCAAGCTCGTTAGTGTGTTCAATAAGGTGGGCAAAAGTTTCTGCCGTTATTTCTGATTCTGATGAGCAACCCGTGAAAGCCGCAAGGTGAGAAACGCCGTAATCGTGCGTCAGGTAACCGAAAGGGAAGCGGTCAGCAAAAAGAATAACGTTTCTTTTTGAATCGGTGAACACTTTTTCATATTCGTTTTCAAGCGCATCAAGCTTTGCAACGTAAGAAGCCGCGTTTGCTTTGTATTTTTCTGCGTTTGCGCTGTCAATTGCGCAGATATCCTCGCACAGACCGTTAACAACCGTTATTGCGTTTTTGACAGAGAGCCAGATATGCTCATCCGCTTCTTCGGGGCTGTGTTCGTGGCTTTCTTCTGCGTGGTTGTGTGTGTGATGCTTGCCAAACTGCATTGTTTCAATATCTTCAAGAGTAAGAGTTTCAACGTAATTCATAAGCGCAACGCATTTTAAGTCAGGGTTATCGTTTGAGCTGATAAGCCTGTCGACCCATCTGTCAGATGCACCGCCTATATAAACAAAAAGGTTTGCCGTGCGGATTTCAACAATATCTTTTGCCGTTGGCTCAAAGCCGTGCATATCCGCCCCGTTTTTGTTGAGCAGAATAATATTCTCTTCACTGCCTGTTATGTTTCTGATAAAGTCATATTCAACAAACGTTGTGCAGACTATTTTGAAGCCGCCCGTTGCTTTTTGCGGCACGGCGCAAGAGCTGAAAATTGTTGTTATTAACAGCAGGCAGGTTATGATTGATAAAACTTTTTTCATTCTTTTCTCCGTCTTATTTGCATTCGCCGCATTTGCCGAGCAAAACTGTGTGGCTGTCAATTTCAAAGCTGGTGTTTGATTTGATGTTATTCTGGATTATTGATGTTACGCCGCTGTCAAGGTGATAAACCTTGCCGCAGTCAGTGCATTTCATATGCAGATGGTTTTCGCATTTTTCGTCTGAAATATACTGGTAAACAAAGCTGCGGCTGTTGCCTTTGACAGTGCGGTGAACAAGGTTTTCTTCCACAAGCTTTGTCATAAGGCGGTAAACTGTGCTTTTTGAAATGGAATTTTCGCTTAAAGCATCAATAATTTCTTCAATTGTGAAAGCTTGCTCGGGGTTGTTTTTTAAAAAACCGTGCAGACAGTTGCGCTGGTTGGTGTGGTAGGTTTTCATAATTGTTTACCTCCGAATTTGAGAATAACTCCTAAATTATTATACACAGTTAATCATAAAAGTCAATATTCGGCTTGACTTTATTTAAATAATGTTTTAAAATAAAAAGGATATTTAAGCATTGTCTGCCGTTTCGGCAGGCAAAATAATTTTTTTACGGAGGCTTATTATGAAAAAGCGTATTCTTGCCGCTCTTCTTGCCGTATGCCTTATCTTCTCATCAGGCGTTATGGCTTTTGCTCAGGGCGAACCGGCAACTGAACCTGTTCTCAAGTTTGATGAAAACGGCGAATTCAAAATTCTTCACCTTTGCGACTGCCAGGACGGCTATCCTGCAGACGAAAGAATGCTTGCTTACATTGATTACGTTCTTGATGAATATGACCCTGACATTGTTGTTCTCGGCGGTGATAACACTGTTGGTGAAGAAGCAACAAAGCGCCTTGCAATCGAAGAACTCTGCAACGTATTTGTTAAAAACAAAACATATTTCACATTGGTTTTCGGTAACCATGATTATCAGCAAGGTTATGATAACGACGAGCTCTTTGAAATGTATGTTGAAGAAGGCGGCGAATATTTCCTTGGCTTTGATGCGGTTCCCGAATTGCACGGCACAGCTACGCATAACCTGCCCGTTTATTCAAATGACGGCTCCAAGGTTAAGTTTAACCTCTGGATGTTTGATTCAGGCACTTATGTTGACGGCGGCTATGACTGCGTAAGAAAAGACCAGATTGATTGGTATATAGAAACAAGCAACGCACTTGCAGAGCAGAACGGCGGCAAGGTTGTTCCCTCAATGGCTTTCCAGCACATCATCGTTGCTGACGTTTATGACGCTCTTTTTGTTGAATCACCCTTCTCACTCGGCGCTCTCACAGCAGCTTATAACGGCAAATATTACACATATCTGCCCAAGCTCCATAACTTCAAGGATTTCCTTATCGAGCCTCCTTGCCCCGGCGTTGATAACGAGGGTCAGTTCCAGGCAATGGTTAAGCAGGGCGATACTCTTGCTATCTTCTCAGGTCACGACCACGTGAATGACTTTCAAACACAGATTGACGGCGTTAAGATTATCAACACTCCCAGCCCCACATATAATTCATATTCAAACATTGTTAATAAGGGCGCACGCCTTATCACTGTTTATGAAGATGAACCCGAAAACTTCAAGAGCGAGCTCATCAAGTTCAATGACCTTGTTATTGCTGACCCCGACCTTGCTGATGTTTTTGACCTGAGCGTTTTTGAAGCAAAGCTTTATAACTTCCTTGGTGATCTTGCACTTGCTCTGACAAAGGTTGCTTCAATCTTCTCAATGGTTATTTATAACTGGTAAAAAATATGAGACAGTTCATTGATCTGAACTGTCTCTTTTTTTGTTGCTTTAATTAAAAATCCGCGCTTCCCGTTGTTCTCGGGTAGGGGATAACGTCGCGGATGTTTGTGATACCTGTCAGATACATAACAAGCCTTTCAAAACCAAGACCGAAGCCGCTGTGTTTCACTCCGCCGTAACGGCGCAGGTCAAGATACCAATCATAATCAGCAGGGTCAAGACCAAGCTCTTTTATTCTTGCTTCAAGAATATCAAGGCGTTCTTCTCTCTGGCTGCCGCCGATGATTTCGCCAATACCCATAACAAGGCAGTCGCAGGCGGCAACGGTTTTGCCGTCATCGTTAAGGCGCATATAAAAGGCTTTGATTTCTTTGGGGTAATCCGTAACAAAAACGGGTTTTTTGAATATCTGCTCTGTCAGATATCTTTCGTGCTCAGTCTGCAAATCACATCCCCAGCTGACTTTATATTCAAATTCACCGTTATGCTCTTCAAGCATTTTAACAGCGTCGGTGTAGGTCACTCTGCCAAAGTCAGAGCCTGCAACGGCGCTGAGTCTTTCAATCAGACCTTTGTCAACGAATTTGTTGAGGAATTCAAGCTCCTGTGAGCAGTTTTGAATAACGTAATTGATAACAAATTTAATCATGGCTTCAGCAACGTCCATATTGTCGCAAAGCTCTGCAAAAGCCATTTCAGGCTCAATCATCCAGAATTCTGCGGCATGGCGCTGTGTGTATGATTTTTCTGCTCTGAACGTGGGCCCGAAGGTGTAAATTTTGCCGAAAGCGAGCGCCATTGTTTCACCCTGGAGCTGACCTGAAACCGTCAGATATGCAGGTTTTTTGAAAAAGTCCTCTGCATAGTCTACCTCACCGTTTTCTGTTTTGGGCACGTTATCAAGGTCAAGGGTGGTAACCTTAAACATTTCGCCTGCGCCCTCGCAGTCACTGCAGGAAATAAGCGGGGTGTGCGCATAAACAAAGCCCTGTTCTGTGAAGAATTTATGGATTGCGTAAGCCGCAACCGAGCGCACTCTGAACACGGCGTTGAAAGTGTTTGTTCTGGGGCGCAGATGAGCGATTGTGCGCAGATATTCAAGCGAATGGCGCTTTTTCTGCAGGGGATAATCTGCCGTTGAAAGCGCTTCGATTTCAACTGAATCTGCGTTGATTTCAAAAGGCTGGTTTGCCTGAGGGGTAAGAATCACTTTGCCTGTTACCCTGACAGCCGCGCCAACGTTGAGCTTTGCAATTTCTTTATAATTATCAAGCTTTTCAGCTTCAAAAACAATCTGCACGCCCTTGAAACAGCTGCCGTCGTTAATTTCAATGAAGCCGATAGCCTTTGAATCACGCAGAGTTCTGACCCAGCCGCAAACGGTAACGTCTTTTTCACCGTATATTTCGGGGGATTCATAAAGCTTTTTGATTTCAAGTCTGTTCATAGTTTACCTCTTAAAAATTAACGCCGTTCCAGCCCCAGTGGTCTGCTTCTTCATATTTGATATAGATGTTTTCTCTTGCTATGCCAAGCTCTTCGTTGATGATTTCGGACACAGCGGCTGTGAGCCTGTCATAAGCAGCGTCTGATGTTGAGCCAAAAAGGCTGATTTCAACGTAAGCATATTCGCTTGAGCAATCGCCCTTGAAATACATTTTCATATTGTCTTCAAATGCGAGCATAAGCCAGGCTTCGCTTTTGCCGGGGATAAGTGCAATTGCCTGACCGAGCTTTGCTTTGATGTTATCTCTTTTTTCGTCTGTTATTGTGTTGCTGACTGTTGTTCTGATATAAGGCATTCTTTTTTCCTCCGTAAAATTAGTTTACTCTTAAAAAGCTGCGTGCTTCAACCGTTACGCCAAGGGTTTCAAAGTCACTGTCTGTGTAATTAACGTAAACAAGCGAGCCTGTGTCATATTCCGTGCAGAATATGCCGTCTTTAACCTCATAGTGGTCAGTCATCCTTGCATCACGCAGGTCGTTGAGTATATCATCCGCTTCTGAATAGTATTCAGCTGCGGTGTTGATTGTGTTATCATAATAATAAATGTCGCCTTTGGCGTTGCCGCTGACGGGTTCATAGCTCCATTCAAAATGCGGGCAGGCACCGTATTCAATATATTTAAGCAAAGTTTCGTCAGTGTTAACCTGAGTGTTAATCGGCTCGCCCGTGTAATCAACTATGCCGTGAAGCACAAGCGGCACAAACGGGATTGAAACGTAAGCTCCGCTTGCGGATGCCGTGGTGTTAAGAGGCATATTGATAACCGAGTCAACGCTTTTGAGCATATAGAAATTGCCTGTTACGGCCATCGTGCTTTTTCCTGTTGAAAGCGGAACAATAGCTGTTGATATTGTGTCTGCCGCCGTCTGGCGGAGCAGACCGCCGCTTGCAAAATCAGAATAAAGAATTGTGCCGGCATCGTTTAAGCAGAAGCCGGAAAACGTTAAATCCTGCGTGTCATTGATAACGCTTTTAACAGTGGCGGCAAGATTTGACGTGTCACGGAGCTTTCTGCTCATTATCTGTGTGCCGAAGAAATCGTTTGCAATATAATTCGGCTTATATTCTGTGTCTTTTTTGTGCAGAGAAAGCGCTTCGCTGCCCCAAAAGCTTTCAGTGCTGCTTAAAAGATTAACGTCCAGATAAATCTTCATCTTCTGGCTTTTGGCGTAATCATAAAGCTCTGCAAGGTCTTCAGCGTTGCCTGTTTCACTGTTCAATTTCAGGCTGTTTGCGTTGCCTGAGTTGACTCCCGAACCGAAAACGCCTGAATAACGCACGCTTATATTATTTATTCCTTTGCTTTTCATATGCGTGAGCATATCTGCAGCCTGTTCAAAGGTTGTTAGCGGCTTAACTGTGTTAAACGGCCCGAAATTGTCTGTTACAGAGCCTGTGAGAGAAAGAAAACAGGGCAGATAATCGTCAACCATAACCGTCTTGGTTGAAAGAACGGAGTTTCTGATAAGCTGTTCACGGCAGGCAGATGCAAGCCCTGCATAGGTTGCGTTGTTGCCTGATAAAAACCTGTAACAGAGCGAAAACTCGTTAACAACAGGCTTTTTTGAAATATAAACCTTGTTGTTTTTATAAACCGAAGGGTTAACCGTAAAGGTTGAATAAACTCTGTTATATTCATTGATTTCCGTTGCTTTTTCTGCGTTTATCGTTGCGGCGGCATCACCTTTTTCAACAAGTGAAACAAAAGCCGTGTCACCGTGCTTGATGCCGAATGCGGGGATAACAGCGTTGCCCGTTGCTTTGTTGCCGACAGACGGGTCGAAGCCGTAAACAGCAAAAGTGAGCGATTCAAAGGATTCGTCATAGATTGACGTTTTGATAATTGCTCCGCAACCGTCAGGCACAAGCAAAAAGTCGTTTTCATAGCTTTGGTTATATGCGCCGAAGTAATTGAGCAGGTCAACGCTTTCAATGAATGCATCTTTGTTGCCTGTGATGTTTGAATGCTTGCAGTTAACGCGGAGCGTGCCGTCTTTGAGTGTAACGTCAAGCACTATTCTGAAGCCGATATCGTTTTTATCATACGATTTTTTTGCGGCTGTTTTTGAGTCTGCAAAAATATCAAAGTTAAAACTGATGCCGTCAGTGATTTTTTTATAAGAAGCTTTGTTAAACGCAAGCGAGTGATCCTGAGTGTTCAGATAATGAATATCAGACCCGACGAGCACGCGCAGGGTGGCAATGCTTGCTTCCTCAAGCAGTTCATCTTTAAGCGGTGCGTTTTCAAGCAACGGCAATGCGCTCCAAAGCCTGCCCGAGGCTGTTTCGGTTATGCAGAAAGACTTGCTTTTTGGGTCAACGTTTAACGTAACAAGTCCCGATGTCGCCGCTTTATCCGTAAAAGCTTTGGCTGACTGTGCATAATGCAGCTCAGGTTTTGCCGAAGCGGCTTTGATAACGTTTCTTGTTTTAACGTTATAT
>JAZNDY010000004.1:0-3770 GCA_045588295.1 Acutalibacteraceae bacterium | reverse complement strand
AATGACAAAAATCCCGCAATACTTTGTGTATTGCGGGATTTTTTCATAATGTATTAACGGAAAAGAATCGATAAAAACCTTAACTTCCTTATGAAATGTCGCCCAACGGGCAACCCATAATTTTTTGCTTATAACGTTTTTAAACACCTTTTTTGGGTGCAGGGCGGTGCTTGGCAGTGAAGTCGGTAACGTCGATTCTGATAATGCTCACAACCTCCGCCATCTTATCTTCAAACTCAAAATCCTTGCCCGTTTGCGTTTTCATCAAAAATGAAAGCGCATTCTTTTTTGTTTCAATATCCTCAATGATTTCGGCCTTGCCTCTGCCCATAATTGACGAATATTCAATGCCGTATTTGCAGGCAATCTCGCCCTCAAAAGGCTGAATGCCGCATTCCATCTCAAAAAAGACCTTGGGGTTTGCCCTCATAAGATCAAGCTTTCTGCCTCTTCTTGCGCCGTGAAGCCAGAGAGTGAGCTTGCCGTCAACAAGCGTGTAGCCGTAATTCATCGGCACAACGTAAGCTTCGTCACCGTCAACCAAACCGAGGTGAAGCACCTTTGAGTTATCAAGGATTTTTATGATTTCGTTTATATCTGTTACTTCTCTTTCTCTGCGTGTCATTCCGTTCATTGTGTTACCTCTCAATTCCGTAAAAATCAAGCAATGCAGGGATAATCACCGTGTCAGTCTGCTCAAAACAAGTGCTGTGACCGCCGCCGATAACCATAAGCTCTTTTGCGCCGTCAATTGACTTGGTGATTTTCTTTGAGTGCCAACGCTGAATCATATCATGCTCGCCGTAGATGTTGAAAAACGGCACTTTTATGGCTGAGATATCCTTGAAAGTGAGGCTCGGCTGACCAACCATCATACCCTTGATATCACGGCGTATTTTGGTTTCGGTGTGACCTTTAATCCAAGCTTCAACGCAGAGCACGATATACTGATAAGTTATCTGAATCTGGTCAAAGGTGTTTGTGCCCAGAGTGTTTATGTTTGAGCCCATAACGGTGAGTGACAAAACTCTGCTCTGATATTTAAGGGTAAAAACAAAACCGAGATTGCCGCCGTCACTGAAGCCGAAAACGTGGGTTTTCTCAACACCGAGGCGGTCAAGCACCGCGGCAACGTCATCGGCAAAGGTTTCAAAATTCATTGTGCCCTCTGCCCAGCCCGACTGACCGGTACCTCTCGGAGAAACGGTGATAACCTTGAAGTGTTTGGACATTTCGGGAAGAATCGTATCGTCAAGGCTGTGCATATCGCCGCCGTTGGGAGGCAGCAGCAGCAGAGCTTCACCGTCGGGGTTGCCGTAAACACCGTATTCTATCCTGACGCCGTCACGCTCAACAAAGCCGTGCTCTCTGATTGGGGGCACGGGCTGTGCGCTTGCCGCAAAGCAAACGGGTGACACCGTAAACACAAGGCAGAGCATCAGCGTTAAAGCGGTTAATTTTTTGAGCATTTTCATAGCTTTTTCTCCTTTTGCTTAAGGTGAATTAAAATTATTCCGTTAACCGTAAAGCTGCGCTGTAAGCAGCGTTATACAAATCGGTTTTGCAGGTTTTCAGGATTTCGGCAAAGGATTTTTCGCCCTCAACGGCAAAAAACATTTCACTCACGCCGCAATCAAGGATTTTTTCTGCGCCATCTCCTCTGCTTCCGCAAATTGCGATAACCTTTTTGCCGAGCTTTGAGGCACGTTTTGCAACGCCGCTGATAACCTTGCCGTCTGCAGACTGAAAATCCAGCCTGCCCTCACCTGTTACAACAAGATCAGCTTTTACGGCAAGAGCATCAAAACCCGATTCGTCAAGAATAATATCAATGCCCTTTTTGAGCTCCGCACCAAGAAACGCAATTGCACCTGCGCCCATTCCGCCTGCCGCGCCTGAGCCGCTGATATCCGCAACCGTCTTGCCCATGCATTCTTCAATAACAGCCGCCATATTTTTCAGGCCATCATCAAGCCGCCTGACCATTGCTTCATCAGCGCCCTTTTGGGGAGCAAAAACGCAAGCCGCACCGTTTGCGCCGTGAAGCGGATTTTCAACGTCACAAGCGGCGGTAACGGGCATACCGAGCGAATTTCCAGGCGGTATTATTTTTTTAATCAAAGACAGCGATTTGCCGCAAGGCTTAACGGGGCTGCCGTTTTCATCAAGAAATCTCCAACCCAGAGCCGTTGCCATACCTATGCCGCAGTCATTGGTTGCACTGCCGCCCAGACCGAGCAAAACCGCTTTTGCTCCGTTTTGCTTTGCGTGGAGCATCAGCTCGCCAACACCGAGGGTTGTTGCTTCCTCCGGGTTTTTATTTTCGCCTGCCAGAGGCAAACCTGCACACGCCGCCATTTCAATGACGGCTGTTTTGTTTTCAAGCATATAATATTCAGCAACCGTTTTTTCAAAAAACACGCCTGTAACCGCGGCGGACATACGGTTGCCTTTTGCAAAGCCTTCAAAGCAGGCACAAAGTCCCTCGCCGCCGTCGGCAACAGGGAGCTTTGTTACGTTAACGTCTTTAAGCGCATCGTTAAACGCTTTTGCCGCAATATCGCACACCTGTGCCGCAGTGAGTGTGCCTTTGAAGCTGTCAGGTGCAATAAGAACGGTAAGCATTTTATCACGCGCTTTCTTTATTTTTCTGCTGATGCTTTTCTTACGTATCTCTTAAAGAAAGCAACAGCGGGCTCGATTGCCGCAACGGGCACTCTCTCATTTGTTGCGTGGGTGCAACGCAGAAGCTCAACGCTTGCTCTGAAGGGTGAATAACGGAATATGTTTTCGCAAACGGGTTCATAGTTGCAGGCATCTGTGCCGCCCATAACAAGGTAAGGAGCAACAACTGCATCCTTATTTTCCTGAACGCAAAGCTCTTCAATAATCTTGAAGGTTCTTGAATCTGTGGGTGAGAAAATTGAAGCTTCTTTTTGCTTGAGAACCTTGATTTCAATATCTTTGTTGCGGCAGACCTTGCGGATGTGAGCAATAACGTCATCAACCGTTGTGCCGGGCATCTGCCTGAAGTTAACAACAACGCTTGCTTTCTGAGGCAAAACGTTTGCCGCAGGGCTGCCCTGAGCCATTGTTACTGCGGTTGTTGTTCTGACGAAGCAGGCTGTGAACGGAATTTTTGTCATTCCGTATGTAAGAAGAGGCTTCATATAAGGCAGGTTGCAGGCAATAAATCTGACGGGATAGGTGCAGTTTTTGCCGATGTTGGAGAACAGGTCAAACGCAAACGGCATAAGCTCTGCCTTGAACTGGTGACCTTCAATATCTCTGATAACCTCTGCAAGCTGACCGAGCGCTGAATGAACGGGAGGCTGTGATGAGTGGCCGCCCTTTGCATTAACGCTGATTTCGATATCAAGATAGCCTTTTTCGGCAATACCTACGCCGATAAGCTCTTTGTTGTTTATAACACCTTTAACGTTAACGGGGATGATTGCGCCGCCCTCATCAATAACGCTTTCAAGGTGAATGCCTCTTTCTTTGAGAGTAAGCATAAGATGCTTTGCGCCGCTGTTGCCCGAAGCAACAACCTCTTCATCCTGACCGAAGAGAAGGTAAACGTCTCTTTCGGGCTTGAAGCCTTCTTCAAGCAGGGTTTCAACAGCTTCCATAACTGCGATAAGATGGTTTTTCATATCAAGAGCGCCTCTGCCCCAGATGAATTCACCGTCATTGACACCACCGAAAGGAGGATTTGTCCAATCACCCTCCGTACCCTCTGAAATGGGAACAACGTCCTGATGAGCAAG
>JAZNDY010000003.1:0-9260 GCA_045588295.1 Acutalibacteraceae bacterium | reverse complement strand
TTGGCCTCCGACTTCGGGCAGTATTGCCGTCAGCCGTCTCGGAGCGGAAAATTCAATGCCGACTGTTGAAGAAATTCAAAATCTGAAATAAATTTAAAAAAAGGATTGAAATATAAATTAACAGAGTGTAAAATATACTCAAATTATTATAGGAGGAACATAAAATGAGTTCTATTAAAAAGTACGTTGCGGAATTTATCGGCACGTTTGTGCTTGTATTTTTCGCTTGCGGCACAGCCGCAGTCACAGGTTGCAAAACCAACGAAATCAATGCCGCATATTTTCTGACAGCCCTTGCATTCGGTCTTGTTATTGTTGCAATGGCGTATTCAATCGGTAACGTTTCAGGGTGCCACATCAACCCTGCAGTTTCAATCGCAATGCTTGTCAGCGGCAAGCTCAGCATTGTTGATTTCCTTGGCTACATTGCAGCTCAGTTTGCAGGTGCAATTGCAGGCGCAGCAGCTCTTATGGGCGTTATCGGCAAAGAAATGGGTCTTGGCACAAACGGTCTTTACCTCGGCTCCTTCGGCAAATCATTCATCATTGAAGTTATTCTTACCTTTGTTTTTGTTATTGCCATCCTCGGCGTAACATCAAAGATTGAAAACGGCTCCGTTGCAGGTATCGTTATCGGTCTTACCCTCACTCTCGTTCACATTCTCGGCATCTATTTCACAGGCACATCAGTTAACCCTGCAAGAAGCTTCGGTCCCGCACTCTTTATGGGCGGCGATGCTCTGAGCTGCGTATGGGTTTTCATCGCCGCTCCCCTTGTTGGCGGTGTGCTTGCAGCACTTGTTTACAAACTGCTTGACGGCAGCAAAGCAAAAATCGCAAAGAAATAATTAACATCAAAGCAAAAGACCGATGCGGTTGCATCGGTCTTTTCTTTATTTTTTGTTAAGTTTTTCAAGCTCACGCTTGGCTTTTTCTTCTGCTTTTTCAATTTTCTTATTATATTTTTCCTGAAGTTTTTCTTGCTCTTTCTGCATCTTTTCCTGCTCTTTCTGCATCTTCTTTTCGAGCTTTTCAAGATCCTTGGCAAATTCCTCATAGGTTTCTTCCTGCTCCTTACGCTGCTCTTCAGCAACGTCTCTCTCTTCCATCCACTTAACGGTATCACGCAGAGATTCTTCAAGAGTCATAGGTTTATAGCCAAGCTCTATCTTTGCTTTGAAGCATGAGAAATTACAGTTTTCGCACAGCTTGCGGATTGAGTACTCGTTAAGAAGAGGCGGAAGCTTAAGTGCATCAAACACCATATCGATTTCAGGCAACATTCTCATAAGCATTGACTTACGAAGTTTGAATTTAGGCGGCTTTTTATCGCAGACATAAGCAAGTGTTCTGATAAACTCATCAAGAGTGTGTGCATATCCGCTGAGTATGTAGCATTCGCCGTTACCGCCTTTTTCAGCTGCGGCAACCATACCTTTTGCAACGTCTCTGACGTCAACAAAGTTATATCCGCCAAAATTCATTGTTACGGGGAAAAGACCCTTGACAAAAAGATTGAGCATTGTGCCGACACTTGAAGTGTTATTATTATCGTAAGGACCGATGCAACAGCTGGGATGAACAACACAAACCTTTAAATTGTCATCAGCATTATCAAGAACATACTGTGTTGCCGATGCCTTTGATTTTGCATACGCACCCTCAAGCAAATCAGGGTCAAAATGCTTGATTTCTCTGATAACGTTCATATCCTCTCTTGCAGGAATCGCATCAACAGATGAGCAATAAACAAGAGTTTTAACGCCGCATTTTTTGCAAGCTGCAACAACGTTTTTTGTGCCTTCATAGTTAACGTTCCACACCTGCTTATCTTTAGTGCCGCTGATATCAACAATACCTGCAACGTGATAAACCGTGTCTGCGCCCTCAAAAGCTTGTTCAAGCTGTTCAAGGTCTGTTACGTCACCCATAAATTTTTCACAGTCAATTCCGTCAAAGTAAGGGCTGTCTGTGCGAAGCAGAAGGCGCATTTTTTCGCCGCGTGCTTCAAGTTCTTTCACAAGTGCAAAACCTACATAGCCTTTGCCGCCTGTGATAACGTTTAATTTTTTATCCATATTTCCCTCCGCGAATAATACGTTTGATATATATTAACATTTTATATGAATTTTGTCAAATTTTACTTGCTGTTCCTGTTATATACAAATATATATATTATTTATTGACATTTTTATGCCGATGGTGTAAAATGCTATGTGTTAAAATTTAGGTAAAAAAGAGGTTTTTGCAATGAAAATTGATAAACTCTGCGGCGAAAGATTCAAAGAAAAGCCCTCGGATTGCGTCATTGACAGCCACGCGCTTATGCTCAGAGGCGGTTATATGAAGGGCGTTGCCAACGGCATTTATTCTTCATTTATGCCCCTCAGAAGAATCACAAGAAAAATTGAAAATATCATCAGAGAAGAAATGGACGCAATCGACGGTCAGGAAGTTCAGTTCCCCGTTGTTATGCCCGCTTCACTCTGGAGCGAAAGCGGCAGATATGAAAGCATCGGCAGCGAGCTTATGAGAATCAAAGACAGAAACGACGCACCCATGGTTCTTGGCATGACACACGAAGAAGCTGCAGTTCAGCTTGTTCGCGAATACGCAAACACATACACCAGATATCCTTTTATGATTTATCAGGTGCAGACCAAATTCCGTGACGAAGCAAGACCCAGAGGCGGTCTTATCCGTGTTCGCGAATTCACAATGAAGGATGCTTATTCTTTCCACACATCACAGGAAGACCTTGAAAGATATTACGACATCTGCTATAAGGCATATGAACGCATTTTTGCAAGAGCAGGTATCCCCGAGGTTATCACCGTTGCATCAGACAGCGGTATGATGGGCGGCAGCGTTTCACACGAATATATGCTTCTCTCCCCTGTTGGTGAGGACTCAATCGCAGTTTGCTCAGAATGCGATTACAGAGCAAATATGGAAGCAGCAGAAAGCATCATCAAAAATGAAATTATTGGCGAAACAAAGGCTCTTGAGCTTGTTTACACACCCGATATCCACACAATTGAAGATATCTGCAGTTTCCTTAAGACTCCTCTTGAGGAATCCTGCAAAGCTGTTGTTTACCAGAAGAATATGACTGACGAATACGTTGTTATTTTTGTCAGAGGTGACCTTGATATTAACGAAACCAAGCTCACCAACTATCTTGGCGAAGCTGTTCACCCCGCTGTTATCACAGACGATTGCGGTCTGTTTGCAGGCTTCATCGGCCCTGTTGGTATGGACAGAGAAAAGTTCACCGTTCTCTTTGATTCATCACTTGCAAACACACACAATCTCTCTTGCGGTGCAAATCAGCTTGACCATCATTACACAGGTCTTTCAATCAGCCGTGATGTCGGTGAGGTTGAATACATCGACCTTGCAAAAATCAAAGAAGGCGGCATCTGCCCCAAGTGCGGCAAGAGCGCAATCACCGTTTCAAGAGGTATCGAGGTTGGTAACATCTTCCAGCTCGGCACAAAATACACAAAGTCAATGGGTATGCAGTACCTTGACAGTGAGGGTAACCTCCAGTATCCCATTATGGGTTGCTACGGTATCGGCGTTGGCAGACTTGCAGCATCAGTTTGCGAAGCTCACCACGATGAATACGGCCCCATCTGGCCGATGAGCATCGCTCCCTGGCACGTTCAGGTTTGCTGCCTGAGAGCTGACGATGAGGAGTGCAAGGGCGTTTCAGATTCACTCTATCAGCAGATGCTTGATGAGAGAATGGAAGTTATCTATGATGACAGAAACATCCGCCCCGGCGCAATGTTCTCTGACGCTGACCTTCTCGGTGTTCCCGTCAGAGTTATCGTAAGCCCCAGAAACCTCAAGGAAGGCGTTTGCGAAATCGTTACAAGAGATAAGAGCATCAGCCTTAAGGTTGAAACAGAAAAGGTTATTGAAACCGTTAAGGGTCTTATTGAAGAAGGTCTTAAGTTCTGATTGTAAGAACAAAAAGTATAAAAAATAACAACGGCTTGCATCGGATTCTCTCCCTTGCAAGCCGTTTTAAATTATTACTGTTTCTGTTTTAAAAAAATTGTTGAAAAACCGAAAAAAGCATTGTATAATTCTATTCATCGAATCCAACAGAAAGTAGTGACTGTTATGAGAATGCGAAAGAAAAAGCATCTTGAAGAGCGTCTTGCAAACTGCCCTAACGTTTTAACACTTATAAGTGAGGACTGCAATTTTCGGACCGCAATAGAAAAGAAAGAATACCTTGACGTTGAAAGCATTTTCGGCAACAATAACCCTGTTGTGCTTGAAATCGGTTGCGGAAAAGGCAAATTTGCCTGCGAGCTTGCAAAGCAAAACCCCGGCATCAACGTGCTTGCACTCGAAAAATGCTCAAACGTTGTTGTTATCGCAGGTGAATCGGCGCTGAATGATAACATAAACAATCTCAAGTTTTTACATTGCGGCGCCGAATACCTTGAAAAATATATAAAGCCGCAATCAATTGACAGAATATATCTCAACTTTTCCTGCCCTTACCCCAAAAGAGCATATGAAAACCACCGTCTGACCAATCAACGCTTTTTGAAAAGCTACAGAGCGATTCTTAAGGACGGGGCTGAAATACATCAGAAGACCGATAATATGCACTTTTTTGAGTACTCAATCGAGCAGCTTACAGGTTACGGCTTCAGCCTGAAAAACGTGTCGCTCGATCTTCACAACAGTGGGTTTGAAGGCAACATTGAAACGGAATATGAGCACCGTTTTGCCTCGCAAGGTATGCCTATTTACAGACTTGAAGCGTTTATAAAAAAAGATTAATTCAAAAATACGGGACTGTTCGGTTGAACAGTCCCGTTACGCTTATTTATGATTTTTGATATAGTGCTTATAGAATTTTACGCAGTGTGCAGTCTCGCTCACGCCGATGCTTTCGTTGGCGGCATGCATTGCTGCAAGCTGCTCGTTGCTCATTTTAATCGGGCAGAAACGAAGGCAGTTATCAGCGATATCCTCATAATGGCGGCAGTCAGTTCCGCCTGTCATAAGGTAAGGAATAACGCCTGCATCAGGATAGCATTCATTAAGGCACTTTTTAAGGTATCTGAATTCTTCACCCTTATAATCAACGCAGTTTGAAGCGTTTCTGGCGTGAATGATTTCAAACTCAAGGTCATATTTATCCGCATACTTTTTAAGCACTGCAAGAGACTGCTCAACGTTCTGATGCGGTGAAGTGCGGAGATTGCAGACAACGTATGCTTCTGAAGGAATAACGTTGGGTGTGTGTGAACCCTCAGCCATTGTGCAGCAGAAAGTTGTTTTAACAAAAGCGTTGCACATAGGTGAAACCATGGGCAGAACCTTTGTGAGCAAACCCTTGAAGAGCCACATATTGCCAAGAACCATTCTCAGCGGGAAGCCGAGATAAGGTGCAGCTTCAACAAGCATTGCATAAACAGGACCAGAAATTTCTGCCTTGAAAGGCTTATCCTTTTCAACGTCTGCAACAAACTTGCCGAGCCTTGCAAGCGGAGTGTTGCTTCTGGGAGTTGAAGAATGGCCGCCCTTGCCCTTTGCGATAACTTTAAGGTCAATATAACCCTTTTCAAGAATACCGATTGCGGCACACCAGCCTGTCATTGTGGGAAGCTGGTCTTTAAGGATAGCTCCGCCCTCATCCATTGCAACGTCAAGGTGAACGCCCTTTGACTTAAGATAATTCACGAGTTTGGGAGCACCCTCGCCTGAAATTTCTTCATCAACCGCAGTTGCAAGATAAACGTCACAGGGGGGCACAAAGCCTTCAGCAAGCAATTCTTCAATTGCCTGAAATTCAGAGAAAATGGTTGATTTGCAGTCCATTGTTCCTCTGCCGTGAATATTGCCGCCTGAAATCTCACCCGAGAACGGATCTTTTTCCCAGTTGGGTTCATCAGCCGTAACAACGTCCTGGTGACCCATAAGAAGCAAACCGTTTCTTTTTGAATCTTTGCCTGCCCAACGGAAAAGAAGGTTGCCCTCAATCTCTGTTTTTTCAAGCTTTGAGAAAACAAGGGGGAAATTCTTTTCCATTACCTCGTGAAGCTTATAAAACTGTGAGAGGTCTGTGTTGCCGCGAAGTGAAACAGTGGGAACCTGAACCATTGCTGAAAGCTTTTGAGCATAATCATCAGCTTCTTCGTTTGTGGGGTTAATTGCAGGCTCATTTGTGTTAGGTTTTGCCTTTATAACAACCGCTCTGATTGCCGAAATGCCAAGCAAAAGCAGAACGATTGCAAGAATTGCACCTATAACTATGCCAACTACCATAATATCATATCCTTACTTAAAAATTTATCTCTGAACTCTGCCTGAGCCGTCGCCGCCTGCAAGTTTTTCAACTTCCTTAACGCTGACTCTGTTGAAATCGCCCTCAATTGAATGCTTGAGAGCTGATGCCGCAACCGCAAACTCGATTGCCGCCTGTGTAGCCTTGCCGCTGAGCAGAGCATAAATCACACCTGCGCCGAAGCTGTCGCCGCCGCCGACTCTGTCAACGATGTGCAGATGGTATTCCTTCGAGAAGCAGTAATTCTCGCCGTCATAGAGCATTGCCGCCCAATCATTATCGTTAGCGGAAATTGATGAACGCAGAGTGATTGCAACTTTTTCAAAGCCGAATTTATCGGCAAGCTGCTTTGCAACGGATTTATAGCCGTCTTTGTTAAGCTTGCCGCCATAGATATCCGTGTTTTCAGCCTCAATGCCGAAAACGTCTTTTGCATCCTCTTCGTTTGAAATGCAAACGTCAACGTATTTGCAAAGCTCAGTCATAGCTTCTCTGGCCTCGGCTCTTGTCCAGAGCTTGCCTCTGTAGTTAAGGTCGCAGGAAATCTTAACACCCTTTGCTTTTGCGGCAATACAAGCCTGCTTGCAGATTTCAACAAGGTTTGCACCGAGTGCGGGAGTGATGCCCGTAAAATGGAACCAATCAGCTCCGTCAAAAATCGCATCCCAATCAAAATCAGCAGGCTGTGCCATCTGAATTGCGGAATAAGCTCTGTCATAGATACACACAGAACCTCTCTGCGAAGCACCTTTTTCAAGGTAATAGATGCCTACCCTGTCACCGCCCCTGACGATTTTGCTTGTGTCAACACCGAAGTAACGGAGTGAATCAACAGCCGCCTGACCGATTGCGTGTTCGGGAAGCTTTGTTACATAAACCGAATCAAGACCAAAGTTTGCAAGTGAAACGGAAACGTTGGCTTCGCCGCCGCCAAAGGTTGCCTGCATCTGGTCATTCTGGAAAAACCTGTAATATCCGTTAGGAGCAAGGCGAAGCATAATTTCGCCGAAGGTTATAACTCTTGCCATTATCCTCTTGCCTCCTTAACAATTTCAACAGACTGCTTGCAAAGAGCAATGATTTCGTCCCACTTCTGATTATCAATGAGATCTGCCGTTACCATATATGAGCCGCCGCAAGCTGCAATAACGGGGCAAGCAAGATATTCGCCGAGATTCTTAAGAGAAATGCCGCCTGTGGGCATAACTTTAAACATCGGGAAAGGTGCGCTCATTGCCTTGCTTTTTGCAAGACCGCCCGTCTGCTCAGCAGGGAAGAACTTCAGCACGTCAAGACCGAGTCTGTATGCCGTATGATAATCCGTGGGAGTCGTGCAGCCTGCATAGATGGGAACGTTTTTGCTTTGGCAATACTTAACGATTTCTTCATCAAGGCCGGGAGTAACGATGAATTTTGCACCTGCCGCAACAGCCTCGTCAACCTGAGCGGTTGTGAGCACGGTGCCGGCACCGACAAGCATTTCGGGCACGTTTTCGCTCATAAGCCTGATTGCCGTTGCTGCACCTGCAGCTCTGAAGGTTACTTCCGCAACAGGCACGCCGCCCTCAACAAGAGCTTTGGCAAGAGCAACGGAATCTCTTTCAGGGTTATTTAACTTAATAACCGGCACAACGCCGATTGACATAATTTTTTCTGAAATTGCGTTCATTTTTGTTTCCTCCAATCAGTTCTTCAAAGCCTTTTCGCAGGCTTCAAACAGACCGTTGATATAAGTTGCGCCAAGCGCTCTGTCATAAAGGCCGTAGCCGGGTTTGCCTGTTTCGCCCCAGATCATTCTGCCATGGTCAGGTCTGACATAGCCGTCAAATCCTGTTTCAACAAGAGCTTTTGTGACTTCATACATATCAATGCTGCCGCAGGATGAAAGATGACCCTGCTCTTCAAAGCTGCCGTCAGGCAGAATAAGCACGTTTCGCATATGCATAAAAGCGATTCTGTCCATCGCGCTGTATTTGCGAACCATGGCAACAGTATCGTTTGATTCTGCGCAGCCGAGCGAGCCTGTGCAAAGGCAAAGGCTGTTTGCAGGCGAATCAACAATGGCAAGCATTCTGTCAAGATTTTCTTCACAAGTGATGATTCTGGGCAGACCGAAAATGGGATAAGGCGGGTCATCGGGGTGAATAGCCATTCTAACGCCGCATTCCTCTGCAACGGGAACAACGGCTTTAAGGAATTTTTCAAGGTTAGCCCACAGACCGTTTTCGCCTATTTCGCCGTAAGCGGCAATAAGCTCTCTGACCTCTTCTTGGGAATAGCTTGAATCCCAGCCGGGCAGATGGATATCATCTTTAAGAGGGTCAAGGCCCTTCATCTGCTCCCAATACATAACAAGGCTTGTTGAGCCGTCGGGAGCTTTTTTATCAAGCTGAGTGCGTGTCCAGTCAAAAACAGGCATAAAGTTATAAGTTACACACTTAACGCCGTATTTTGCACAACGGCGGATATTTTCGCAATAAACTTCAATAAGCTTATCAACCTCTCCCCTGCCGAGCTTGATATCCTCATGCACGGGAATTGACTCAACAACGTCAAAAACAAGACCGTTTTCTTCACACTGCTTTTTCATTTTTGCAATGCTTTCTTCGGGCCATACTTCACCGGGCTTAACGTCATAAACCGCGCTGACGATGCTGTGCATATTGGGAATCTGGCGGATATACTCAAGCGAAACGGGGTCTGATTCGCCGTACCAGCGGAACGACATTTTCATAAAATTATCCTCCTGATAATTAAATCCAAAATTATACATTTTAATTATATCACGAGTTTTTTACAATGGCAATAAATAATCAAACAAAAAATATGTTTATTTTTTAAAGACCTGATAATATTGATTTTTATTCTTTTGGTGATATAATGAAAATATATTTCACAGGCTCAGATTGAGGTTATGACAATGAAAACAGGTTTTACTTCC
>JAZNDY010000002.1:0-12020 GCA_045588295.1 Acutalibacteraceae bacterium | reverse complement strand
TCAGCAACAGTTTCGCCGCCAAGACCGATGAAATCAGCAATCTTTGCATATCTCTTTGCTGCGGATTCAACCTTTGCGTTGAATTCGATAACCTTGGGCAGATACATTGCGTTTGCAGCGCCGTGGATGATGTGTGCACCGAAATCGTCAAATGCAGCACCTGTTTTGTGAGCCATTGAGTGAACGATGCCGAGAAGTGCGTTTGAGAATGCCATACCTGCAAGGCACTGTGCGTTGTGCATTCTTTCTCTTGCGTTGTTATCGCCGTTATATGAATCAACAAGGTTTTCGTCAATCATTGAAATTGCGTGAAGAGCAAGGGGGTCTGTGTAATCGCAATTGCAGGTTGAAACGTAAGCTTCAACAGCGTGTGTCATTGCGTCCATACCTGTGTGAGCAACAAGCTTTTTGGGCATTGTTTCTGCAAGCTCGGAGTCAACAATAGCGATGTCGGGTGTGATTTCAAAGTCAGCAAGAGGATACTTGATGCCCTTTTCGTAGTCTGTGATAACAGAGAAAGCTGTAACCTCTGTTGCTGTGCCTGATGTTGAGGGGATAGCAACAAAACGTGCCTTCTGGCGAAGCTCGGGAATACCGAAAACAACGCACATTTCTTCAAATGTGATTTCGGGGTATTCATACTTAATCCACATTGCCTTTGCAGCGTCGATGGGTGAACCGCCGCCCATTGCAACAATCCAATCGGGCTGGAATTCCTGCATAACTGCAGCGCCCTTCATAACTGTATCAACTGAGGGATCGGGCTCGATGCCTTCAAAAAGCTTAACTTCCATGCCTGCTTCTTCAAGGTAAGCAACAACCTTATCAAGGAAGCCGAACTTCTTCATTGAACCGCCGCCAACGCAAACGATAGCTCTTTTGCCCTTGAGTGTCTTAAGAACTTCAACTGAGCCTTTGCCGTGATAAAGGTCTCTGGGTAATGTGAATCTTGCCATTTTGTTTTCCTCCTGTTTTTGCTTTGCGTTATGCAAAGCCCAAATTTTCTACATTACCATATTAACAAAACTGACGCAAAAACGCAAATATAAAAAAAGCATAGAGCTATAATTCAAATGATATAGCCGCTATGCTTAATTAAACTTATATTTCAATAATTTCTTTTCTTGCCTTGCAAAGCTCGTCAACAAACATTTTATCAAGCTCTGTGAGCTTATAACCGTTTCTGTAAACAAGAACGTCTTTGTATATCTTGCCGTTGCCCTCGCACTTGAGCTGAACAAGGTTATATTTTTCAAGCAATTCTTCGGGAATGGGTGAAACCCACATAAAAGTGGCAGGCACTTTTTCAAGCAAATCAAACTGGCTTCCGCGCTCAAAAACAAAAATATGCTTATCAACCGATTCCGAAAGCTCTGCGCGCTTAACGTCAATCATCGGCAAAGACGGCACGTAAGGGTCAGCGTGCGAAATTTCAATGTAATCAGATAAATCGGGCAGCTCAACCATATCTTTTTTTGCAAGAGGGCTGTTCTTTGATGCAAGAAGCACGTAAGAAAATTCCGTTATAATTTCGTGCGTAAGCTTCTTTTCCTGAAACATTGAAACAAAATATTTCTCAAACGCCGCCTGATAACGGATTATTCCCAGGTTATAATCATCCTTGGTGATGTTGTTGATTGTGCGCATTGAGTTTGTTTCTTTATAAAAAATATCGGCAGGCTGATTTGTGCTGATGTTTTTGGCAAACTCAGTGAACGCCTTTGCAATATAACTCGCTCTGGGGCCGCTGACGGAAAAACGCTGTTTCGGCTGTTTGCCGTTTTGATAAATCGCCTCAACCTCTTCAACCTGCGAGATTATGCTCTTTGCATAGCGCAAAAATTCTTCACCCTCGGGCGTAACCGTGATGCCCTTGCTTGTGCGTTTGAAGATGGTTATGCCGATTGCCTCCTCAAGCTCCTTAACAGCTCTGCTGAGGTTCGGCTGAGCCATATAAAGGTTTTCAGCCGCCTTGCTGATTGACTGCGTTCTTGCAATTTCAACGGCATATTTAAGATGAACAATGTTCATAAACTCACCTCAGATGTTTGAATACTGATTGTTTTTGATAATCTGATATGCCTTTTTCAGCTCTTCAATACCGTCGTCAAGCGAATAGAGCGGTTTCCAGCCAAGTGATTCAAACTTTTCATTTGAAACAATGTAGTTACGCTTGTCAGGGTCCTCGCCGACGGGGGCTTCAATATAAACAAACTTGGGCAGATGGAGCTTGATTTTTTCGCAAAGCTCAATCTTGGAAAGGTTGGAATCCGAAAGACCGCAGTTGTGAGTGCCGCCCTCCATTTTTTCAAAGTTTTCAATTGCAAACCAGAAAGCGTTTGCGGCATCTCTGACGTGCAGATAGTTACGCTTGAAGCTGCCTTCAAAAATAACAATCGTTCTGTCAAAAACAGCTCTGTAAACAAAATCGTTAACCAGCAAATCCGTTCTCATTCTGGGCGATGCGCCAAAAAGGGTTGCAAAGCGGAATGCCGTTGTGCCGCTTTCGCTGAGCACCGCCGCCTCAGCCTCAACCTTGCTCTTGCCATAGATTGAGATGGGCTTGATTGGTGACTTTTCCGTGCAGAAATTTTCACCCTCGCCAAGGCCATAGCCGCTGTTTGTGCAAGGGAAGATGATGCGCTGGCCTTTTTCACGCAAACGCAGAATCATCTTGATTGCATCAAGGTTGATGGAATAGGCGGAGCAAGCCTCTTTGTCACAAATCGGAAAACCGGCAAGCGCGGCAAGCGGAATAATATAATCCTTGCCTTTCATTGCCGCTTTAACCGCAACCTCGTTGCGTGAATCAGCGTTGATAATTTCAAAGTTGGGGTTTGCGCAGCATTCAAGCAGCGAACTCTGGTTAAACATAAAGTTATCCAGCACAGTTACACGGCAACCTTTTGAAAGAAGAAGAGGCACAAGCACAGAACCGATATAACCGGCACCACCTGTTACAAGAATATCAAGCATATTCTCCCTCCTTTATACAGATACGTTAATATAATTGTATATTATTATATACCTTAATCATAGCACTTTGCTTTCAGTTAGTCAATGACGGGCAAGAAATTTGTTTTGGGGCGCGTTTGTTGACTTTGGCTTGCCTGAATGATATAATAAAGTGTTATCAAAAAACATCGAAAGGAGCTTTTGCGGTGAAAAACATCTATTTTGTTCAGGCAAATAACGTTTACGGCAACGAACGCAGGTCTGTTTATATCCCCTACGCTTCGGGTTGCATTGCCGCCTATGCTTTTGACGATGAAAAAATAAAATCATCTTGCCGTCTCGGCGGCTTTATCTATACACACGAGCCGGTTGCACAGGCGGTCAATTCACTTTGTGACCCGTTCATCGTTGCGTTTTCCTGCTCGGTGTGGAATTATGAATATAACAAGGCTCTTGCAAAAGCTGTCAAAGAAAAATATCCCTGTTGTGTTATCATCTTTGGCGGTCACAACGTTTTGCGTGATTTTGAAACCCTTGATGAATGCGATGCAGTTGATTACCTTATCTACCGCGAGGGTGAAGAAGCTTTCAGGGAGCTTGTGCTCTGCCTGCTCAAAGGTGAATCACCCGAATCGGTTGCAAACATCGCTTTCAGGAAAAGCGGCGGATATGTTAAAACGGCTGAAAAAAGCTTCTGCCTGAGCGAATATCCCTCACCTTATCTTACGGGAATTTTTGATGAAATTGCAGACGGCAAAACAAATTTTTCCGCTATTCTTGAAACAAACAGAGGTTGCCCTTTTAAATGCTCTTTCTGCGATTGGGGCACTCTCGGCAGCCGTGTGCGCCTTTTTCCGCTGGAAAGAATCAAGGCAGAAATCGACTGGATTGCCGCCCATTCTTTTGAATACGTTTACTGCGCAGACGGCAACTTCGGTCTGTTTGACCGTGACGAAGAAATTGCCGAATATATAATTGAAACCAAAAAGAAAACGGGTTACCCCAAAAATTTCAGAGTCTGCTTCACAAAAAACAGAACGGATTTTGTTAAAAAAATCTGCACCCGTTTTAACAAGCATGGGCTTGACAAGGCGCAGACGCTCTCCTTTCAGAGCCTTTCGCCCGTTGTGCTTCAAAACATCGGCAGGCAGAATATCTCGCTTGAGCATTTTCGCGAGCTGATGAATGAATACAGCAAGTGCGGCATTTCCACCTCATCCGAGCTTATCCTCGGTCTTGCAGGCGAAACAAAAGAAAGCTTCGCAAAAGGTATCTGTGATTTGCTTGAATACGGTCAGCACAAAGCAATTCAGGTTTACACCTGCGATTTGCTCCCCAATTCAGAAATGGGCGAGCCTGAATACATAAAAAAGCACGGCATCGAAACTGTCAGAGCGCCGTTTATGCAGGCGCATTGCAGTGCGCTTGAAAAGCACGAGGTGCAGGAATATAACACCGCAGTTATCAGAACAAACACGCTTTCCACTGCCGATTGGATTGAAAGCGTTGCCTTTGCCTGCCTTGTTCAGGCATTCCACAACATCGGCTTTTTCAGAGCTGTTGCCCTTTATCTGCGTAACGAGCTTAAAACAAGCTATTTTGACGTTTATTCGCTCATAGCGGAATATTCCTCCAAAAACAAAAGCACCGCCTGCGGCAGTGTGTGGGCGCTTATACGCGGCTTTGCGCAAGGTATGTCGCAAGGCAAAAACGGCTGGGCTGTCCCCTGCGAAGGTCTGGGCGATATCTGCTGGCAGTTTGACGAGATTTATTTTATGAAAACTCTTGAACGTGCCGACGAAATCTATGACGAGCTTGAAAAACTTTTAACCGATAAATACGGCTCGAACGATGAGCTTAAAGCAGCGTTTGCTTATCAGCGTGCAATTCTTAAACGCACGGGTAACGGCGGCAGAATTGAGATTGAAAGCGGCTATGATTTTTACAGCTATTGCAAACGCATTTATAACGGCGAATATGCTCCGCTTGAAAAAACAAAAACGGTTGTTGCCGTAACAGATGCTAACCCCTGCAATTCACTTTTTGACTATGCCTGCTCCGTTGTGTGGTACGGCAGAAATCAGGCGGCGGCGCTGTATTCCTCCGATTGCTATTCGCCTGACTTGCAATCAAATTAAAACACAAAATTCAGAATTACGTTTTTATTCATTACCCTACCCGAAAGGATGTGATTTGCCTGTGAAAAAGAATGTTTATTTTGTTCAGGTCGACGTTTCGTCAGGCAAAGATTCAAAGGTGGTTTATCTGCCATACACCTCAGGCGTTATTATTGCAAACGCCTTTGCAAACGAGCAGGTTGCCGCCGCATATAAATTCAAGGAATTTATATTCTTAAGAAGCAACGTTGAAGAAACCGTTGCAGAAATGGAAAACCCCGCGGTTGTCGGTTTTTCAAACTACGTGTGGAATACGGAATATCACCTTGCGCTTGCAAGTGAAATCAAAAAGCGTTTTCCTGACTGCGTAACGGTTTTCGGCGGCCATAACATTCCGCAGTCAACAGCTTTTCTTGAAGAAAATGCACAGGTTGATTACCTCTGCTTCGGTGAGGGCGAGGTTACTTTCGGCGCTCTGCTGAATGCCATTGAAAGCGATACCGCAGAAACCACCCCTAACGTTGCTTACAGAAAAAACGGAGCGTGCTTTATGGGCGAAATCAAGCCTGTTTGCCTGCCCGATTACGTTTCACCCTACCTTAACGGTATGTTTGACGAGGTGCTGAAAAAATACCCTCACATTGAATTCAACACCATTCTTGAAACCTCAAGAGGCTGCCCCAATTCCTGCGCATACTGCGACTGGGGCCCGCTGAAAGAAAAAACACGTTTTTTCCCTCTTGAAAAAGTTCTTGCTGAAATTGATTGGATTGGCAGAAACCAAATCCGCTTTGTCTGGGGTGCTGACGCAAACTTCGGTATCGGCAAAAACGACCTTGAAATTGCCGATGCTCTTGTTGCCGCAAAAGAAAAATACAGTTATCCCGAAAGAGTGCGCATCAACTATTCAAAAGGCAATTCCGAGCGTGTGCGTGAAATTGTTCGCCGATTCAACCGCAAGGGTATTGACCGCGAAGGTGCAACGCTTTCTCTTCAGAGCCTTTCGCCCGTTGTTCTTGAAAACATCGGCAGAAAAAATATGAATCTTGACCGCCTGAGCAAGCACTTCAGCGTTTATCACGAAGAGGGTCTGCAGGTTTATTCCGAGCTTATTCTCGGTCTGCCCGGCGAAACCTATGACAGCTTTGCTGACGGCATCTGCAAACTCTTTGAAATCGGTCAGCACTTTATTTTTGAGGTTTACCACTGCATTGTGTTGCCAAACTCCACACTCGGCCAAAAAGACTATATGCAAAAGCACGGCATAAAAACCTCAAACAGCGAAATTGTTCGTTTTCACTGCACAGCCGATGCATATTATATCCCCGAAAAAATCAACATTATCACAGAAACAGCAACCATGCCTTGCTCTGACTGGCAAAAGAGCTCTCTCTTTGCCGCATTCACACAGGCTATGCACGCTTGCGGACTTCTGCGCTGTTTCTCAATTTATGCTTTTTATGAGCTTAACGTCGGTTACAGGCGCTTTTATGAGGGTCTGATGGATTATATCGAATCAGGCGCCGCGCCTTACACAAACAGCCTTTATCAGCACGTTAAAGCTTCGTTTGCAGAGCTTGCAAACGGCAACCATACCCGTTTCATAGCGCAACACGTCGGCACCCTTGTGTGGGACCATTATGAATATATGTTCCTTTGCATAAGTGCAAACATCGATAAATTCCTCGATGAAATGATGCCTTATCTGCGCACCGTTATTGAGGATGAAAACGTCCTTTCACAGCTTGCGGCTTACCAGAAAGCCACACTCCGCCGCCCCGACGAAGCAACCGCCGAATGCGAAACGGAATATAACTTCCACAAGTATTTCAGAAACGTCTATATCAACAAATATTCCGCCCCCGAAAAGGGCAGATTCATAACGGTATTCACCGATTCAAACCCTGTCAGCGGCTGGGAAAACTTTGGCAAATTTGTTGTCTGGTACGGCAAAATGGGCAGCAAGTCCTATAAAGACACCGTTGACGTTGAAGAATTACAATAAGAAAAGCCTCCTGTTTTAACAGGAGGCAATTTTTATTTGAGTATCTTTTCTTTCGGCATAAACCTTATATGCAACGCTGTTTTAAGATAAAACGGAAGCTGCATGAAAGAGTTGCTTGATTTGCCGTCTTTGCGCGAATGGCAGTCAGTCGGCAGCTCTTTTATTTTGCAACCGAGGCGCACGGGTTTAAGCACCATTTCAATAAATATTGCAAAGTTCGTTTCTTCAAAATTTATTGATTTAAGAAGCTCTGCAGGCACAATCTGAAACGGAATCGTAAAATCAGTCAGCTTGCTGTGATAAAGCACCGCAAGGAATTTTTGCGCAGTGAAATTAAGAACCAGTTTGAATTTGTTATAGCCCTCAAACTTGTTTCCGCCAAGCCAGCGCGAAGCCGAAAAAATTGTGTCGGGCTCTTTTTTGGCGCACTCAATCATTTCGGGAATAAGCTCAAGGTCAAGCGCCATATCAGAATCAACCGTTATAACGTGTGATCCCTTGGCAGCCTCAAAAGCCTCTGTCAGGAAGCCGAGTTTCGGTCTTTTTTGCACAAAAGACCACAGGCTGACGTCGCGGTCTTGCGCTTCAAGTTCTTTGATAACAGCAACACACTCGGGCGTTGCTCTGTCAGGGTAGCCGATGATTATTTCTTTCAGGTCTGCGTGGTTGCAGTTTTCAAGAATAAACTCAACGGTATGGCGCAGAGAGTCCGTTTCTGTTACGGCACCCGTTACGATTGACACACCTTTGAAATCTGTCATTTTAACACACTTTCCGCTTTAAATATAATCGAATTTTACGTTGGGGTTAAACGTTATTCCGTTGCTTCCGAACCACACCGCTTCAAGAGCATAGTCTTTCCAGTTTGTGCGGTGCACCTCGTTATTAACGCTGACGCGGAGCTTGCGTTTCTGAAGCGGCCGATATTTGCCCGCTATGGCATCTTTGAAATAAGCAGCCCAGTCATATTCAAATTCAGATGAATAGTTGTTTCTGTAAGGCAACTTCAGAATTACCTTCTGGAATTCGAGAAGTTCTTCAATAATATCATCTTCAATGCCAAGATAACGCAATGACGGTTTGATTTCCCAATAAAACTCGTCAAGGCGGTAAACCGTTGCAAGGTGAGCCGCCTTTTTGGGCACCCAGGTTATGTTGCCGAAAATCGGGTTGGAATAAAGCTCAATCGGTTTTTCTTCTGAAATTGCTTTATAATAATTATAAAGAAAATCATATGCAGGGCGCAAAACGGAATCTGCGTTTTTCTTTGCATAGCGTATTACCATATTATAGAATTCATCATACGGGATGCCCTTTTCATAATGCAGATAAACTGCAATATATTTCATAATTCCGTGGTGATGAAGTGACTCTTCGACACATGCAAAAACGTTGCAGGCAATCCAGTCCTCTGTGCTGAGCGTGTTTGTGCCGGTAACGTAAACAGTTTTTTCTTTTACCTCGTCATCAATTTCGCTGTGGGCGGTCAGCGCCTCAATCGTTGCGGTTTTAATGCCGTGTTTTTTCATATATTCAGGCTGAGCCATAGGTGAATTAGGCAGAAGCTCGCAGTTATAAGTGGTTATCAGCCTGTGCTGACCCGCATCAAGAAGCATGCCTATGCCTTTGCAGAAGCTCTCATAAGTTTCGCCCGGCAAACCCGTTATGATTTCGGAATAAGTCGTGATGCCTGCCTCTCTGTAAAGAGCAATCAGTTCACTGAACTTTTCAAGATTCATATTCTTTCTGCCGATGTTTTCAAGCGTTGTGGGGTCAAGGCTCTGGAATGAGAGCGTTGCGCCCTCCTTGCTCAGACCGTATTTTTCAAGCTTACTGCTTATTTCAAACACACGCTGAGGGTTAGCCTTTGCATAGTTTATGCGCAGCCTTTCGGGGCAACCTGTTTTTTCTCTTTTATCTATAAGATAATCAACGATTTCAAGGTCTCTTTCTGCCGCGCCGAAGTTTGAATCAGCACCCCAGATGAACTTCACCTTATGCTCGCTCATCCAGTCAATTTCAGCCTTAATGCGCTCAATCGGGAAAAACCTGATTTTTGAGCTGTTGCAACCCCAGTCGCAATATGCGCAGGCATTGGGGCAACCTCTTGAGGTTTCAAGAATTGCATCAAGCTGCATATCGGGGTTTTCTTCAAAAATGCTGTCAAACCAACCGTTAAGATAAGGTGAGGGGTAATCCAATCTGCAAAGAATTTCGGTTTCGGTTTTTGCGTTTTCATTTTTATTAACGCGGTAAGAAATGTTTGAAATTTTTGAAAAATCCTTTTCTTCCCTGCAAAGCTCAAGCAAAATTGCTTTAAAAGCCTCTTCACCTTCACCGTGCACAAGGAAGTCGATGAAAGGAAATTTTTCAAGAAAAGAGTTATCAGGCGGAACGTTATGACCGCCAAAGATTATAACGCAATCGGGATAAGCTTTTTTAACCTTTTCAGCAAGAACAAGGTTATACTGCGTGTTCCACACATAGTTTGAAAAACCGATAACCGCAGGGGCTTCAAGGCTCTGCACAGCCTCGTCGGTTTTTTCTCTTGTAAAAATAAAGCGCTTGAACGCATACTCTTTTTTTACTTTTTCATCATCAAATGCATAGGCCGCAAGCAGACCGACGGCATAAGGAAGATACGCCGCTCTGAACCCTCTGCCAACATACACGTTGGAGGCTTGCACCAAATATAAATTCCTCATTTTTTTCCTCTTTTTTTCTCTCCTGAAATACAGACAAACCGATTAATTTGTCTGCATTTATATTAAATCATTTTTCAAAAGAGGAATCAAGAGTGTTCATTAAATTTGTACATTTGGAATTATAATTGTTTGATTTTAATTTGTATATTCTATTTCTATATTTTCTCTTGCGTTTGTGCAGAGAGTTGCGCTGCGCCTTTTGCCAAACCAGATTATTTCTCTTGCATATTCTGCCCAGTCACTGATTTTCTTTTCAAGCACAATGTTAAGCTTTGTGCCAACCTTTTTCAGCGGCTGATATTCATCGTCATATATACCCTGAAAATAGCTGTAAAAATCATAAGCAGTTTCAATTTCAACGGTTTCGGTGTTGGGCAGGCGAAGAATTGCCTGCTGATATTTCAGCATCTCATCAAAAATCTCTTTTTCGATGCCGAGAGATTCAATAAACGGCATAATATCCTTCCAGAAAACGTCTTTGTTATAAATCAGGTCAAGGAATATGCCCTCTTCAAAATACCAACCAACCTTGCTGAAGATATCCTTCTGATAGCACCAGTCAGAAACCTCGGTGTTTTCTGTTTTCCAACGGATTTCCTCAAAAAGCTTGCAGATATATTTGCTCTCATCGCTGAAAATATAGTCCAGCAAGCGGTTATAGAATTCATAATAGCTGATGCCAAGCTCTTTTCTTGCATAAAGCGCAAAGCAACGCAAAAGACCGAGGTGATGGAAGCTCTGCAGGCAAACGGAAAACATATTTGCCTTGACCCACATCTCTTTGCTCATATCTTTTGTTTCAACAACAACGTCATAATACTCCTGCACGCCGTTGAAGTTTGCAGGGTAATGAATGCCGTGAAGCGGTTGGCGCTCCCAGCGGATTTTATATTTATCCACCATCTCTTTGCTTGCAATGGGTGCGTTGCAATAAACCTGGCAGGTATAAACCGTCATTGAATTATGCTGACCGTTTTCAAGCAAACGGCAAAGACCGTTGCAGAAGCTGTCATAGGTTTCGCCGGGCATACCCAGAATAAGCTCGGTATAAGTGGGGATTTTTTCTTCGGCATATTTTGCCGTCAGACCCGAATAATGCTCAAGGGTAAGGTTTTTTCTGCCGATGTTTTCAAGTGTCTGCGGGTCAAGCGACTGATAAGCAAGGGTAACTCCCTTGTCAATACCGCTGTGGTTAAGAATCTTGCCGATTTCAAAAACAGTTTCATCGCTGTTTTTGGCATAGCAGGGTTTAAACACCTGCGGATATCCGTTTTTGCGGTTAACCTTAAGAATATATTCGGCAATTTCAACGTCACGCTTTTCTATGCCGAAGTTAGCGTCGGCACAGTAGCAATAAGGAATTTTATGCTCGCTTATCCAATCAATGTCGCCTTTGATGCGCTCCATCGGGAAGAGTCTTATCTTCTTTGTGAAACACCAATCACAGAAAGCGCATCCGTAGGGACAGCCTCTGTTTGTTTCAAGCGTTGCGTGGAAAGTGATATCGGGATATTTTTCAATTATCGGCTCAAACACCTTTGCCGTATAGGGTGACGGATAAGCCGATATATCATAAATCTTCTTTTTCTGCGTTGTAACAAATCCGTTGCCGCTTCTGAATGAGATGTCGGGAATATCGTCAATCTTGCCCTTGCCGTCAAGCGCTTTCAGAAGCATGGCAAACGGCTCTTCGCCCTCCGCGTGCATCAACACGTCAATAAAGCCGTGTTTTTCAAGCAAAGAGGTGTCGTCAGGCACGTTATGTCCGCCAAAAACGATAACGCAATCAGGGTATTTTTCTTTAATCATCCGTGCAAGACGCAGGTTATATTCCATATTCCACACGTAGCACGAAAAGCCCGCAACCGCAGGCTCTTTGATTTTTGCAAAAGATTCTTCCGCCGTGTGGCGCACGCAAAGAATATCGGCAAGCTCATAACGGCTGCTGATTTCTTCATCGCTCCACGCATATGCCGCAAGGCAACCTGCAGCATAGGGCAGGTAGGCTATCGTTTTGCTGTAAGTAACGTTAATCTGAACCAGATAAACCTTTTTGCTGTCCATTTTAATTAATTACTCCGTTTCGATTTTGCTTGTCTGAAATGGGTGCTTTTGCCGTCTTTTCTGCTGAACCAGGCAACGATTTTTGCAAATTCCGCCCACGAGCCGAAAGGCTTTGCATCAACGGCAACGGTCATATTTTCTGCTTTCAGCTCTGCTTTTTCTCCGTTGATTATC
>JAZNDY010000001.1:0-2319 GCA_045588295.1 Acutalibacteraceae bacterium | reverse complement strand
CCCGCACAAACAACGGGAATGTCGACGAATTTCTTTATGTGAGAAACGTCGGCGAGGTTACAGTTCTGGGGCATATACATCGGGGGATGAGCCCAGTACCATGAGTCATAGGTGCCGTTATCGGCATTGAGCATATCGTAGCCGGCATCCTGAAGATACTTTGCAGCTCTTTCGGATTCAGCCATTGCACGGCCAACCTCTTTATAATCTTCGCCGGGCATTGCGCCTTCGCAGAAGCCCTTCATCTTTGATTCAACTGAATAACGGAGTGAAACGGGGTAATCGTTACCGCAAGCTTCTTTGATAGCCTTAACAACTTCTGCTGCAAAGCGGTATCTGTTTTCAAAGCTTCCGCCATATTCGTCTGTGCGCTGGTTGAAGAATTCAATTGCAAACTGGTCAAGAAGGTAACCTTCGTGAACAGCGTGAACTTCAACGCCGTCAACGCCTGCGTCGCGGCAGAGTTTTGCTGTTTTTGCAAAAGCTTCAATAATTTCGTGAATCTGCTCTTTGGTCATTTCGGGGCAGATAATGTCGTGTGCCCAACGAGAGGGCTGGGGGCTGGGGGATGCAAGCTCGTGCGATGTGTCAAGAATGGGTTTAACAAGAGCACGGGTGAATTTGTTTCTGTGAAGAGGAGCAACAAGCTCTGTGATTGCCCAGGAACGACCCATGCCTGCGGTGAGCTGAACAAAAAGCTTGGCACCTGTCTTGTGAATTTCGTCCATGAATTCCTTGAGTTCTTCAAACATCTTGGGGTTCTGCCAGAGCCACTTGCCCCAGAATGTGTCGCGAAGAGGTGCAATACCGGGGATAATAAGACCAACATTGTTGTTAGCTCTTTCAAGGAAAAGCTTTGCAGCTTCCTTGTCAAAGTGGCAACCGCCAAGTTCAAACCAACCGAAAAGTGAAGTACCGCCCATGGGGCACATAACTATTCTGTTTTTGATTTCAACGTTACCGATTTTCCACGGTGTAAACAGAGCTTCATACTGCTGATTCAAATCAAACACTTCCTTCTCATAAAATTGTTACATATATAACCTATTATATAATAAAATAAACGGTTGTTTATGTCAAGCATTATTGCACAAATCTTTGGTTCAATGTACTGTATGTTGTGCGTTTTATCGCAAAAAAATTGCGGCTCAGTCTTGCCTGAACCGCAGTTGGTTTTTTATTAAAGAGTTGAACCGAAATCTGTAACGATTGCCTGCCCGGTGATTGCTCTTGATTCGTCAGAAGCAAAGAAGAGCAGCATATTTGCAACGTCTTCAGGCATACAGGGCTGAACCTTAAGGTCATTGTGTTTCATCATCTGACCGAAGATGTTCATATCCATATTTGCGGGGTTCATGCCTGGAACCATGGGGGTAACGATTGTGCCGGGGCAGATTGCGTTGCAGCGAACGTTAGTGCCTGCAAAACGCAGAGCAGTGTGGCGTGTAAGACCTATAACCGCCGCTTTTGAAGCAACGTAAGCGGCGCCGCCGCAGCCCATAACGCCGGCAACGGATGCAACGTTAACGATTGAGCCGTAGCCCGTTTTTGCCATTTCTGCAGAAACGGCACGCATCATGCACATTGTGCCCTTGGTGTTGATATCAATAACCTTATTCATATCATCATCTGTGAAGCTGTCAATGGCTTTCAGTCCGTTATCAAGAACACCTGCATTGTTGATAAGAATGTCAATTTTGCCGAATGCACCAAGAGTTTCTGCAACAATTCTTTTTGCATCCTCATCCTTTGAGATATCACTCACAACGGGAAGAACTTCTCCGCCGGCATCTTTAATCTGAGCGGCAACCTCAAGAAGAGGCTCTTCACGGCGGGCTGTGATAACAACCTTTGCGCCTTCAGCGGCAAATTTAAGAGCAGTTGCCGCGCCAACACCGGAGTTACCGCCGGTAATAATTGCTACTTTTCCTTCAAGACGACCCATAATAAAACCTCCGCATTTTTAAATAGAATTTTGTTTAAGAATATTTTATTAAATTTTGTGTGGTTTGTCTATAGTTTTCTGCTTAATTATTTTTAAAATGAAAAAACGGGATGAAATAAGTTGTTTCATCCCGTTTTGCCGTAATTTGATCTGGGGAAACGCTTAAGCCATTTTTTCAAGGGCATCAAGAGTTACTTCATATTTTGTTTTTTTGCCTGCAGTGAAGTTTTTCATCTCTTCTATCATATAGTAAGCCATTCTTTGCGGCTCGTTGCCCGTGCTGCCGGCAATGTGCGGTGTGAGGATTGCGTTGCGGCACCAGAAAAGGGGAGAGGCATAGGGGAAAACATCATTCTTGAAAACGTATGCAAAAA